>JAEUSA010000373.1 GCA_016788945.1 Leptospiraceae bacterium | reverse complement strand
TCGCCGTCACGCCTTGCGCATCTGTTTAAAGAAAGGGTAGGGGTGCCGATCAGAATGTTCCGCACATGGTATCGCCTGAAAACCGCGGTTACGCTCATCAGAGACGGCGTTAACCTGACCGAGGCGGCACTGCGCGCGGGTTTTTACGATTCTGCGCATTTTACCAATACGTTCAGAGATACCTTTGGTCTCTCGCCGTCGGTGGTGTTCAGCGCGCAGCGGCGCATCCATTGGTACATTGCCTGAGCAATGCCTATGGCCGCAGACCACGCGGCATGCAGGCAATTAGATACGCGTCAGGTGTGCGATAATTTCGGGATGACCCGGCGCGTGTTCGAGCGCTTTTTTCAGCGTTTTCTTTGCAGCAGCGGTATTGCCGCGGTTGGCGTAGAGCATACCAAGTGTGTCGAGGAAAAACGCATTTTTAGGTTCTTTGGTCAGCGCCTTTTTGACGAGTTGCAGCGCTTCGGTGTAATTCTTTTCGAGCCGGCAATAGACGAATGCGAGCGAGTTCATACCGTTGCTGTTTTCGGGATCTTTTTCCATTAGTTTTGACAGTATACGTTCTGCCTCGATGAGTTTGTTCTGTTTTTCGAGTGCGTAACCGAGCATGCTCATCAGTTGTGTATCGTTCTTGCGGTCGCGCGCCGCATCGTTAAGAATTTTTTCTGCCTCGGCAAATTTGCGACGCTTGAGCAGGGTCAGAGCGAGCATTTTACGCACGTCGGGCAAAAGGCGCAGTTCGTCGAGTTCGATGATGCGGCCGAATAATTCTTCAGCGCGTTCCCATTGGTGCAGCTGAAAGAGGCAAAGTGCCTGATAATATGAAAATTCAAGGTCACCGGGTACAATCGCAATGGCATCTTCGAAGCGGGCCAGTGCCTGCACGAAGTCTTTGCGGCGGTAGGCGCGTTTCGCTTCTTCTTTAATGCGGGAAAGTTCTTCGACCTGTTGCAGCGAAAGTTCAGAGGCGCCACCGGCCTGTTTTTTCAGCACGGGATTCTTATTTCCTATATTGAGGTATTCGCCGATGGAAATGGTTTTTCCCGCGTGTTTTTCAGGCGCGGTGCCTGGTGAGTTTTTTGTGGTCTGTTGCATCTATCGTCAGCGGAGTGATTACTGTAAAACCCTGGTCATACCAGTCGAAATCCGTATCCGCTTCTCCCCCGTGGCTTAACACAGAGCCGCCAAGGTTGAGGAGCATACTCCCGTCTTCCCTGACTTCCCTCTTATAGTTATCTCGGTAGATTCGCCGACCCAATTTAGCCCATTTTATGTCGCCAGCGTCTTTGGCGGTCATGGGGATATTAATATTGAGCAAAAAATTCTGGTCCGCAGTCGATGAAAAACGCGCAAAAATCTCGGCGAAGATATCCGCCACTTTGGCGAAATCGCCCGTTGCGTCGAGGTAGCCGCACGACACGGCAAAGGATGGCACGCCGTGAATAAAAGCGTGGCGCGCGGCACCCACCGTGCCGCTGTACCAGATATCCTGCCCCATATTGACACCCTTATTGATGCCCGACACACAAAAGTCAAAGGGCGGAGCAAAACCTGAATGCAGTGCCACATTGACGCAATCAACGGGAAACGCATCGACTTCATAAGTGCGCTCATCGAGCCTGATGACCGGCACATCGTTATGAATCGAAAGCGCCATGCCGGTGGCGCTTTTTTCTTCTGCGGGAGCAAAAACCCAGGTTTCGCCAAACTGATCGAGCCGCTCCCTGAGGCGCGCCAACCCCGGAAAATTCAGCCCATCATCGTTCGAAATAAGAATTCTCATGGTTATTGCTCCAGCTCGCGCAGGTACTTACTCTGTGGAAACGCCTCTCTCAGCTTTTCACGGAATGTATCGGCCTCGCGGTCTTTTTTTATTTTTCTGAACGACTGCGCCGCCCGATAGAGCGATAGTTCATACACGGCGTCATCGCGCGTTTCGGCATAAGCGATGCGGCTGAATTCGCGCGCCGCCTCTTCGTATTCCTGTTTGGCGAATAAGATTTCTCCAATTAGATAGCGGGCTTTGAGGTAGCTTGACGCGTCCTGTTTCTGCGAAATCTGCCGGAAATAATCGAGCGCCTGCGCGTGATTGCCTTCATTATAGTAAGTTTCACCGAGCAGAAGTTTTGCGCGCGCAGCGGCATTGCGGCTTTTGCTGAGCGGCAGCAGAACCTCGCGCGCCGAAGGAATATCCTTAAGCAGAATAAGAAAGCGGCCTTGGGCAAGCAACATTTCATCGGCGAGGCGCGCATTATCGGCAAACCGTCGTGCCAGTTTATCTGCGTGTTGTGCACCTTTCTTATAGTCGCGCTGGCGCTCGAGCAGCTGAAAAACCAGCGTTGAGGCTCTGATCGCAGAAGTTTCGCTGACGTCTTCGCTCAAGAGTACCTGCTCAGAGACTTTTAGAGCCTCGGCATATTTTCCCTGTTCGGCGTAGAGTCCCGCGCGCGTGATCGATACCTCGTGTCGCTCGGTTCCCTTTTTGCGCAGCGCTTCGAGCTCTGTCAGGGCCGATTCAGAGGCGCTGAAATTTTTTCGCCGCCTGTAAAACTCCGCGAGTTCACTGAGCGCTTCTGCATACCAGGTCGAGGCTTTGTTGCGTTTCTTCAGGGCCTTCAACACATCGAGTGCCGTCGTTTCGTCATCGAGCTTCAGAGAGAGGACAATGATCTGATATTCGGCTTCATCCCGGTTCTGCGTTTCGGGATATTCACCGAGTAGCTGACGGTACGCGTCGCGACCCGAGGAATAATTTTTGAGCGCCGCTCGGTTTTTTCCGAGATCGGCGAGTGCCTTTTCTCTCAGCCATGCCGTCGCATCGCTGCGGGCGACGACGGCTGCAAAATCGCGTTCGGCGCCGTCGTAGTCGCCGTTCTGAAATTTGCTGAGCCCGCCAAAATACAAAGCCTCGGCGATGCGGTGATTCCCTTCGGTCAGTGTAAGGTATGCGGTAAATTCCTGTGCCGCGTCGGCGTGCCGGTTACGGCGAAACAAAAGCCAGGCAATCTGGTATTGTGCTTCGGCAGCCTCGGTTTTGGCTGCAGCAAATTTTTCTTTTACGCGGCGATAGCTCGCTAAGGCCCCGTCGAGGTCGCGCAGGTTATACTGGCAAGCCCCGAGCGCAATCAGTGCCTTTGCCTGTTCTACCGGTTTTTTGTACTGTTTCAGTACTTTGCGGAAGTTGTCTGCGGCGCGGGCATATTGTTTCAGTTCAAAGTACGTCCAACCGATGCCCATTTCGGCATCAAAAACCTTCGGATGGTCTTTGTACTTTCGCGCCAAGCGGGCATATATTTGCAATGCGTCGGTGAATTTGCCGAGAGCATATGATATTTCCCCTTTGAGAAAGAGTGCCTCGGCGCGGCTGGTCTCATCATCATAATTTTTCTCCAGACGATTCAGAGAGGACAGTGCAGCATCATATTTTCCGTCACGGTACTGTGCGCGGGCCAACAGCAGAATATTGATGGCAGAATCATTTTCGGCCGGAGTTTCGCGGCTGAGTTCAGCGTAAATTTCCGCCGCGCGCGCAAACTGGTTATCCTGATAGAGCAGGTCACCATAGCGGCGCAGAAGCTCCCGCCGCGCGGCGCCTTTGAGGCTTTTTTCATCGCGTAACGCCTCAAACATCGCGAGGGCTTCGGCGGTTTTTCCCTGCCTGCGCCTGATTTCTGCGATTAATTCGAGCGCCGGGGCAAAGGTCTCGTGCGTGCGGTGGTTATTGGTAATATCGATGAGCGGGGCAAGTGCTGCATTATCCTCTTTGTGCTCAACGAGCAACTGTGCCTGCCTCAGTCGCACAAACGGATAAATCGTGCTTTTGGGATATTTTTCCGCCGCGCGCGCGAGCATCTCAATCGCTTCGCCGCGCTCGCCGGCCTTATACCTGCACAGCGCCGAAAGATACATCGCTTCGCTCGCCTGTTCTGAGGCGGGGTAATCCTTCACGACCACCGAAAACTCGGTCAGTGCTTCGGCTAACTTATCTTCGGCGAAATAGCTTTTACCGAGCCAGAAGCGCGCCGCCGACAGATTTTCCGGTTCGGTGTATTTGACGAGCAGGGTTTCAAACTGGCGCCGTGCACGGGTATACTCTTTTGCGTTGAAATGCGCGATACCGGCCTGCAGGGTTAAAGCCGGCGCCGCGCTGCTTGCAGGGTAATCTTTCAGTGCCCGGTTTAAGACCTCGACAGCTTCGTCATAGCGCTTTTGTTCATTGTAGATAAAACCGATCGTGTAGAGTGCGGAGGCGCTGAGTACATTTTCCGGGTATTTGCGCACAAACGCGGTGTGTGACTCGAGTGCCTCGCGGTATTTTTTGCGCTGAAACCATGCTTCACCTGTCCAGAACGCGGCGCGCACGATAAACGGTGATTCGGGAAAATCGCGCAGCAGTGCACGGAATTCAAATTGTGCAGATTTGTAATCCCCCTCATAGAAATATGACATCGCCAGATAATACTGAGCGTCATCGCCGAATTCGCCGCGAGCATCTTTCAGCACAATTTCTTGCAGCAATAACCGCGCAGAGTAAAAGTTCTTTTCTTTAAAGGCTGTCATCGCCGAGCGAAAATTTTCGCTGGCGTCAAAATTTTCGGCGCTGATAGTCGTCAGACAAAGCAGCACGATCGCCGAAAGCAGCGATCCGGTCGACTTGATAAAACGCGCGATCAAAGGATAAATTTTGACAAATCCTGGTTTTTTACAATTTCGCTGAGTTCGTTTTCGACAAATGCCCGGTTGACGATGACGTCGTTTGCCGAAAATTTTTCGGGTTCATACGAAAGCTTTTCGAACAATTTCTCTAAAATGGTATGCAGACGCCGCGCGCCGATGTTCTCATTACGCGAATTCATTTCATACGCGATTTCGGCTATCGCTTCGAATCCGGAAGCCTCGAACGCAATATTCACATTTTCTGTCGATAAAAGCGCTTGGTATTGCTTCGCGAGCGCGTTCTTCGGGTCTTTAAGAATTTTGACATAGTCTTCTTTGAGCAGCGGCTTCAGCTCGACGCGTATCGGAAAACGTCCCTGCAATTCGGGTATGAGGTCAGTCACCGAAGAAATATGGAATGCCCCGGCTGCGATGAATAGGATATGATCGGTCTTCACCGGGCCGTGTTTGGTATTTACGGTTGAACCCTCGACGAGCGGCAGTATGTCGCGCTGCACACCTTCACGCGAAACGTCGGGTGATCCTTTGCTGCCCCGGCTGGCGATTTTATCGATCTCATCGATAAAAACAATGCCGGTATTTTCGGTGCGTTGCACGGCTTCATCTTTTATTTTTTCAAAGTCGATCAGCTGCTCGAGTTCTTCTTGATAGATGGCCTTGCGCGCTTGCGCAATCGTGACCTTGCGACGCTCTTTCTTTTTGGGAAATATATCACCGAGCATGTTCTGCATCTGGTTTTCGAGTTCTTCCATTCCCGGTATGGCCATCATCTGTACTGCTACTTGCGGCCCGGCATGTTGGGGTAGCTTAAGTTCGACCTCGCGGTCTTCTAACTGGCCCGCGCGGAGTTTTTTGCGAAATATGTCGCGTGCGATTTTTTCATCGTCATCGCTGCCCGGTGCTACGGTCGATGTCTCCGTCGCTTCGTTTGCCGGTTTGCCCGGTATCAACAAATCGAGCAGCCGCTCTTCGGTGCGTTTTTCGGCCTCTGCCTTGCAGCGCTCTTCATATTCAGCGCGTACAATCTTGACGGCCGTCATCACGAGATCGCGTATCATGCTCTCTACATCGCGCCCGACGTAACCCACTTCAGTGTATTTGGTCGCTTCGACTTTGATGAAAGGTGCGTTGGCCATTTTCGCCAGGCGTCGTGCAATTTCTGTTTTGCCGACACCCGTCGGGCCGATCATGATGATATTTTTGGGGTGGATTTCTTCGCGTAACGGATGTTCCCCCAGAGAAAGGCGGCGTTCACGGTTTCTCAGGGCGATGGCGACCGCTTTTTTGGCATCCGCCTGCCCGATAATGAATTCATCGAGGTGGCGGACAATTTCCGCCGGTTTCCACTGCGACAGCATCTCAGTCGGCGTATTGCGGTCTGCGCTTTTCTGATAGGGCTTTCATGGACTCGCGGAAGTTTTTCACAATCACCGGCGTGGTAAACGATTCATGTGTGTGGCGCAGAGTGCCTTCAAAGCGCTCGAGAATAGGCGCATTGATTGCCTGTTTCGTGCGCCGCAGCGCCGAAAGCGGTATGCGGTTGAGATAATCAATCTTCTTTAGAGACAGCTTGCGCAGGCTTTCGCTGTCCGCCGCAATTTCATCAATGAGCCCCATGGCTTTCGCTTCGGGCGCTTTGTAGTTCTCCCCAGCGCATACCGTGTTGATATACCGTGCTTCAACGGTGCGTGCAATTTTGTCGATAAAGCAACCGGGTAAGGGCAAACCGACAAGAACTTCACTGAACGATATGCGGGATTTTCCATCGAGCATGTACTTGTAATCGCTGCCGACAGTAATGACCGCGCCGCCCCCCATCGCATAACCGGTGACTTCGGTCAGCACCGGTTTATCAAACCTCAGCAGATGGCCGAAAAACAATACAATCTCGCCGACCTCTTCGACCAGCTTGTCGTCGGGGGTGGCGAGTACGTTTGCCGCATCAAGCCCGTTAGAGAAAAATTTGGGATTTGTTGAGGTGAAAAGTAAAGATGCATAAGTGTCATCTTTTAAGGTGTCATCGAGAATGGCCTTGAGTTCGAGTAACGTCGCCCGCGTAAGCGAATTCTGTTCATTTGTCTGAATATCGATAACGCGGGTGCGCTTTTTTTCCTTGCCGATATCCGATAGTTTGAAATGCATGAGGAACCTTTTGCCGGCAAAGACTGCGGGTAAAGGAGAACTGTCCTTAACCGCCGATCACGACGAGGCAGTTTGAACCGTAGCGGTAGACTTCGATGTCGCTGTTGGCGGCAAGAAATTCGGGCGTCAGCACGGGACTTTTTTCATGTACCTGCATCACAAATACTGGCGCTTTACCCGGTAGCTCCTGCGCTGCCGAATGGTAGAGTGAGATCAGAATTGCCGGGTCGTTTGAAGCCACCTGGCCATAGGTATAGGGCGGGTCGGCCCATACCACGCATGGTGTCTCGGCGGCAAAGGCTTCAGGTAAAATCTTGTTCGCGCGCGCCCGCGTAAGGGTATACTGCGCATGGGGTACATCGAGCGATTCGAGTGCGCGTTGTATTTCGCTCAGGCGTTCGGGTACGAGTTCAACAAAAGTCGCGTGCGATGCACCGAGACTCAATGCTTCGATGCCCATTTGCCCGCTGCCGGCGAACAGGTCGTAAAAAATCCATTCGCTTTCGATGTCGATGCGGTTGCGAATAATCTGGAACGCAGCTTCTTTTACGCGTGCGCTGGTCGAATTTTGATGGTGCCGGTGCGCGCGCGCCGCCGGTATAGCCGAGCGTTTGAATTTTCCCGAACCGACGCGCAGACCGGGTTTTTTCACGACGCTTTACCCGTCGCGCGCCGCAGACTGTCGGGGCGGTTCAGTTTGTAGCGTTTCATTTTATCGTAGAGCGTCTTGCGTGAGATCCCGAGGTGACGCGCTGCGTCCGTTACTTGCCAGGCATACCGCGCGCATACCGCAGCGATATAATGGCGTTCGACATATTCGAGGCTGAGCGCTTCTTTTTCGCTGCCCGCGAGGCCTTCAAAAAGCGTAGCAGGGTTGGGCTCAACCTGCTCGCGCAAAAAACTGCGTGCGGCAAGAAAAGCATCGCTCTGCTCGGCGGCTCCAGGTAATTCAAAAACCGGCAGCCCTTTGCTTTTTTCGAGGTCATTCATAAGTTCGAGGGTCAGAAACAGGCCCCGGTATCCGCCCGAAAGGTCGAAGCTGCTCATGATTTTGGCCGCGATTTCGGCGTTATGTTCTTGTAGGCGGGAAAATCCGTGTTGCGTGATGTACTCCGCCGCTATTTTGGTAATGTCGCCCGGCCTTTCGTGCAGCGCGGGCAGTTCGGCTGAAGCTTTCTTGAGCAATGAATAGAGCTCTTGCCTAAACGTACCCTTTCGCATCATTGCCGTCAATTCATCGGTCGCCGTAAGAATAAAACGTTGTTGGGTTTTTCCTGCGGCGTGCGCTTCTGCGGTGGCCTTGAGTTTGCCCACCATCGTCGCCTGATTCTGCCAGCCCAGCAGTTGGATGTTCTTCACACAGGTGAGCGCGATGCCTGCCTGCTGACGGCTTTGTTTTTCGGCGGGCCATATTGCCTGTAAATGCAGGTGCGCAGGTATCGAAGCGAGGTCGACAATGTGAAAACCTGGCACAGCGCCGGGGCGAACGAGTGAGCAATAGAATTCGGGAAGCCCGTCGAGAGGTATCTCATCTTTACCGCTGATCAGCAAATAAGGCTGAGAAGACGCGGCAGAAATAAACTGCTCTCTGAAACGGAGGATTTCTCCTGAACGCCCGTGCATAAATGCCGGGAAACGCGCGCCTTCGGGCAGCTCAGATTTGATTTGTGCTATTCGCTCAGACAGAATACGATTTTCACCGAGCACCAGCGCGCGGTCGCTGAGTTCGCCCAATTGCCTGCGCTGGTTTTCGAGAAACCAGTGCCATTCTGCAGTGGTCACGCTGTGAATCTTGCCCGCGTTCAGGCGGTAAGGCAGAATAGATTTCACCTGCTTGAGGTTATCGGGAAAAAGCGAGAATGTCTGCGACCGGTGGTCTTCGTTCATGAACAGACAAATCGAGACAGCGCCGTCGCTCAAACCATATTTCTCTGTGGCCCTTACTACTGCGCTGTCACCCTCTTCGACGAGAAAGCCCGAGTCAAAAATAATAATACGATGCTGATCGGCACTGCCGGGGTGAAAGCGGCTGACGGATTTAATTTGAAACCCCGGTGGCAGATTTTTACGGCAGAATTCTGCGAGCGAACGGTTTTTCGTGATGAGTAAAACACGAAACATGCAGAAAACCGAATCTGGAATCTGCACAAAGCGTCAACCATCAGACATAGTTTTTTCTTTTCAACGGAACCTCTGAAAAAGTTCATCCGTGAACTTTTTCTGAGCTATATCGTGCCTTAGCGCTGGAAAAACATCCTGTTTTCCGGAATCTCTGCAAAACCCGAAGGGGTTGGCAGAGATTCCTCATTTCAAAACCGTATGACAAAAAATTCAGAAATTATTTGAACATCTGTGTGATGCGAAAGGCACTCTCGGCGACATTTGTATCTGATACATCGACGACGGTGTGTGCAACGCGCAAATAAAGCGGTTCGCGGCGGTGAAAAACCTTTATCAGATTTTCCGGTGTATCGGCAGCCGGCAGATCGGGCCGCGAAGCGTTGCGCGATAAATTGCGCAACCGGTGCAATAATTTCTCTTCGCTGACCGAAATATAGATGCAGAAGAAATTTTCCGCCAGAATCTTGAGTTTTCGTTCGCTCGGCTGACCGTCGGCCTCTTCGACAATACCCCCGCCGCAATCGAGCAGCACTTTTTCCTGCGTCGCTGCGGCCGACAATTCACGGAATTCGAGATCGCGGAAATGCTGCCAGCCATGCGTTTTAACGATTTCTTCGATGCGCATACCCGCATGGCGTTCGATCGTTTCATCGAGGGCGATCAGCGGCATCGACCAATGTTCGGCGAGGCGCCGCGCGATCGCCGATTTGCCGACCCCGCGAAAGCCGATCAGCGCAATGCGTGGCTTGCGCGGCGGTTGCGAGCGGACCTTCGGGCCTTTGTGGTGCCTGCGGTTTCTGCTCATTTGCTGACCTTTTTAATCTCGGCCATCAGTGCTTTTTCCATCGCAGCCACCGGTGCCGGCTTACCAGTGAAAAGTTCAAATTGCAGCACACCCTGATAGAGCAGCATTTTATATCCCAATACAATCTGGCAGCGTTTCTTTTTGGCAAGGCTGAGCAGCGGCGTATTTGCAGGATTGTAAACAATGTCAAAGACGGTCTGGTGTTTGCTCAATTCGGCCGCTTTGAGCGGGCTCAATTCGCGCGATTCGGAGCCCTTCATACCCATGGGAGTCGTGTTGATAATCAGGTCGTAATCCGCCAGTAACGCAGGATCATTGTAGCGCACGCTGCTCCATTTGCGTCCGTACTGGGGTATAATCTCGAGCAGCGACTTCTGCAGCCCCTGCTTGAGGTCAGTGAGCAGCAGCGTCACTTTCGGATTTTCGCTGTTGAGCGTCAGGTTGCGCGCGAGTTGCATCGCCATCATGGCGTTACGCGCCATGATACCGATTTCTGCGGGTTTTTCTTGAGCGAGCGCAAACGCGATACTGCGCGCAGAACCGCCCGAACCGATAATCAATATTTTCTTACCCGACAGTTGAACCTGAGATTTTTTCAGCGCCATGATCGCGCCGGGGCCATCGGTATTATAACCTTCCAGTAATCCGGTTTTTCCCCACAGTATCGTGTTGACCGACCCGATCTGCAGCGCGAGCGGGTCGATGCGGTCTAACAAGCGGCGGATCGAGATCTTATAGGGTATCGTCACCGACAAGCCACGGATATTCCATTGCTTCATGGAATATTTCAGCTGTATCAAATTTTTTACGGGAAATGCGAGATAGACGGCGTTGATATGGCGTGCTTCGTACGCCGCGTTGTGCATTGCGGGCGAAAACGTGTGCCCCAACGGATTGCCGATGATGCCGTATATATGCGTTTGTGCGTCAATTTTCACTATTTCTCCGCCCATGCAAGACATCGCGCACGATCAGATCACGAATAAAACGCAGGGAAGGTTTCTCAGCGTGCTCATCGAGATAATCGCAGAGCCGCTGAATGGGTTTTAGCTGCAGCGAATTTTCGGCGTGCAGCAACGGCGTCCGCTTCATGCCCATCGGATTATCCCCATCGTCGACGGTGGCAAAACGCAGGCCGCGCTCGGCCGCCCAGTCGATGGCGATTTCTTTGTAGGCTACCTGAAAGCGCAGCATTTCACCTTCATCGTCTTCGGGTAATTGCCAGATATAAATAGCTATGCGTTTGGGTGCATCTTGAAGAAAGCGCTTCTGCAGAAAACGGTGATCCTGCTTAACGAGTTCGCGCTTAACTTCAATAAGCATTACCTTTTTGATTCTTCGAGCAGAATTTTTTCGAGGATTCCCGGCACGTATTCGAGAGGAGAGCCGGGTAGGCGGCGATCGTTAACGATCGTCGTCGGCGTCCCGGTAATTTTGATACGGTTGCCTGACGCAATGTCGGCCTTCACCTTGGCAAGTGTCGCCTGCGAGCGGAAACATTGCGCGACAGCAGGTGCGCTGAGGCCGGCTCCCTGCGCGAGATTCTCTATCGCCTTTTCCGTAACCGGGTTACGCATAAACTGTTCTTGTTGCGAGAAAACCGCGTCGTGCATTTGCCAGAATTTTCCCTGCGCTTCACCGCATTCGATCGCGCGGGCGAGATCGCATGCACCGACATGGAAAGCCCGTTTCATCGCGTCGTTGCACTGTATGTCGAGCGGGTAATGCCGGAAAATGACGCGGACTTTATCTGGATGTTTTTTGACAAATTCGCCCAGCACAAGACCCATATCTTTACAATGCGGGCACAGCGGATCGGCAAATTCCATGATAGTCAGAACGGGAGAGGTAGAACCTTTATTGCCGCTGCGCGGCGTATCGAGGTTGAGTTTTTCGCCGGCTTTCCATTGTTTGTAAAACTCGTTATGGAGATCTTCGCGCAGCCTGCGTTCGCGTTCTGATGCATCGTTGGATACCGCAACTTGACTGTCTATTGCATTGTTGTTGAATAAGAAGCCCGTGACGACGGTCAATACAAACAGCGCGCCGAACACGGCTTTGGCTTTTACCGGCAGAATTTCAGGTTTGATCATCTTTTCTCCGTTGCGGTTGAGTAAGAATGCCCCCGCGGTGATTATCGCTGAAGCGAAGTATGTAATGGCGCAGAGTCGGCAGATGCTGCCGAGTATAAAAACGGAATAGAGCAGCAAAAACAGATCAAAAATCAGTGCAGCGAGAGATCCCCACCAGAGAAGGCGCAGCGCAGTGTCGTTCAGCGCAAGCGCGAGAAGGGCTGCTAACGCGATGATGCCGCCATAAAAAACAAAGCCATAGAGTGCCAGTGGCAGGCCGAATATTTTGCCCATCGCCGAGTCTTTCGCCTTTTCGCAGGAACTCGCTTCGGACGCGTCGCAGACCGTCGAACCAATCTGTGTTTTTGCACCATTGTGTTCATAGATCAGTACCGCGGAAAACACCGCGCCGATCAACGCGCCTGCAAAGATGAGCGCAAAGGGGAGGTAGAGTTTTTTTTGTTCCATAATGATTACAATCTACCGGTTACGGTGTGCATCACCGACAGGCAGCTATGGGGCAGAAAATCCGCTTTCATCGCATAAGCGGACAAGCATTTTTACGGTGCAGGTATGCGCGACGGTGATATGGGTATTTGCGCGATTACTGAAAAAACACACCCAACCCAATCGCGCGCCCAGCGGTTGAAAGGGATTGACACAGCGCCGGCAAAATAATTCGCACAGGCACATGACTGCCGGTTCTGAGAACTCAGAAAGTCGCGAAGAAACATTGCGCCGCGCTCTTGAAGAGCAGTTGTCGCGTCCGACAAGCGCTGAACATGCATTGCCGATTGAGCGACTGATGGACAGGCTCAGCGCCGGTGAAAAGCTCAACGCTGAAGAATATGCCATGATTTCGCAGGAGATTGCGCGTATTCAGGCGCGCAATCAGGACCATCTTTCAAGGCTCGAGAATCTGCTCGATAACTCAGTCTCGGGTGGCGAGCAGTGATTTATGCACGCTTAACCGCCTTGATGTGCCTCGCCGCGGCCTTCATGCTGTCGGCCGGCGAACCCAAAACTTTCGAAGAAAAAGAGCGCATTGCAGTCGAAATGAAGAAAATTTCAAAGCAGCTTGATGTAAAATGCGAATATTGCCATAGCGATGCCGAGCGCGGTCTTAAAGAGGGCGATTATACTCTGCTAACTAAAGAAGGCGAATATGCGCATGAAGACATGTTCCCGATCAGCGAAAAGTTCAAAGTGGAATGCTCTTTCTGCCACCGTGGTGGTTCAGACATGACGCCGGCGGGCGATCAGGCCATGAAAGATATCAAGTTCATGAACCGCTACAAAAAACAGCACAAACGAACGTTGCAGTGCGTCAGTTGCCATATTCCTGGCGAAAAGGGTGCCGAGTTTTCGAAGTTAACCGCGAAGGCCGCAAAACTGCGCCAGAGCGTCAAATATTGAGCAGCATGCTTTCGAGCTCTGCCAGATCGGCGGTGCCAGCGGTTGTGCTTTCCCATTCAAGAAGTTCTGCCGGTAGCTCTTCAAGAAACCGCGACGGGGTGCAATCGGTGACCAGCCCGCGGTTCTTACGCGTGCGTGACAGCGTCAGATAAAGGCGCGACTTAGCTCGCGTGAGCGCCACATAGAGCAACCGGCGTTCTTCTTCGATACCCGGGCCTTCGTTTTCTATCGACCTTTGGTGCGGTAGAATGCCATCTTCGAGCCCGGTGACGAACACCGTGTTGAATTCAAGGCCCTTCGCCTGGTGTATAGTCATCAGTTGCACGCGCGGCAGGTCGGTATCGTTCTCCTTATCGTCGGCGGTAAGCAGCGCAACGAAATGCAGGTAGGTGAAGATATTGCGCTCGGCGCCTTCACCGATCTGCGGCAACGCCCGGTCGCCGCTTTCGAACTCTTCGATCGAACGCATCAATTCGCGTATGTTGAGCAGCTTATTGGTGACCTTCTGCGCGTCGAGACCCTGCCTGATATATTCGCGTTCGAGTTGCAGCGCGTCGACGAGGTTGTGCGCCGCTTTCGCGAGGTTGCCGGTTTTTCTCAGTTCAGAAACATGCGCGGCGACGAAGTCCTTGAATTCGAGAATGCCGCCGAGGGTTTGCGGATTAATATCGATTTCGCACATCTCAATCTCTTCGAGCACGTTCCAGAGATGTTTGCGATTCAGTTGCGCGTATTGCAGCAGGCGCTGTACTGCGCTCTCTGAAATACCGCGTTTGGGAATATTGAGAATGCGCACAAGAGAACGATCGTCGGCGTGATTGGCGAAAAACCTTAGGTATGCGAGCACATCCTTGATTTCGCTACGGTCGTAGAACTGGTAGCTTCCGCTTACATGATAAGGAATATTCCGCTGACGCAAAATTTCTTCGAACGACCGGCTCTGAAAATTCGTACGGTAGAGAACGCAGAAAGCGTTGTATTCGAGCGCGTGACGCACCTTCAGAGCAACAATTGTGTCGGCGACATACTCGGCCTCACCCGTGCCATCGCCGGCTTCGAAGACGACGGCGCGGTTGGCGGTCTTAACTGCGCTGAACAGGTTTTTGACGTGGCGTGAGCTGTTATGCGAAATCAGTCGGTTGGCGATATCGAGTATATATTGTTCCGAACGGTAATTCTGCTCGAGGGCAACGAGTTCCGCTTCGGGAAATCTGTCTTTGAACTCGAGCATAATGCGTGTATCCGCACCGCGCCATGAATAGATAGATTGGTCGTCGTCGCCAACCGCGCAGAGATTATGCGGCGGCCGCATCAGCTGCGTGAGAAAACGAAACTGCAGCGGATTGGTATCTTGAAATTCATCGGCGAGAAAAAAACGGAAACGGTTACGGTAATGTTCGCGCACTTCATCGTTCGCACCGAGCAGGCGTTCAGGAATCAGAATCAGATCGTCGAAGTCGAGCGCGTTCATCGCGGTAAGCCGTTCGGCGTATTGTCCCGCTACCTCGGCGATGGGTTTTTGCGGCATTCTCAGATTCCAGACATCGTCGGAGAAAAAAACGTCCCGACCTTCGCCCGAGTTTTTCCAGTCGGAAACTGCCTTGATAAAGTGTTTTTCGCTGAACGAGTCGGTGTCGACACCGTTTTGTACGAGTACCTCGCGTGCGAGCGTGAGCTGATCATCTTGACCCATGATCGAAAAATTTTTGCCGACGCCCGCCGCATCCGCATTTTCTCTCAGTATCATGAGACCGAGGCTGTGGAAAGTTCCGATAAAAATGCCGCGTGGGTTTTTTCCCGCCAGTTCGCGCACGCGTTCGCGCATTTCGCGTGCGGCCTTATTGGTGAAGGTTACCGCGCAGATTGCCGCCGGCGGTATGCCGCGCGCCATCAACTGCGTAATACGGTTGACGATGACACCGGTTTTGCCCGAACCCGCGCCTGCCAAAACGAGCAGCGGACCTTCGCCGTGTTTGACACAAACCTGCTGCCGTTCATTGAGCGGGTAAGCCACAACCGGACAAAATAGCGATGCGACATAATACGGCCAACACAATCATCGGAGCTGGCGGCGTTTTTGTGGTAAACGCAGAAGGAATCGGGTGCTAATTCTGCGTCGTACCCACAATATGTGCCCGCAATCACTCCCGGCGGCCGGAAAGGCTACAGTTTATAGCGGAAAATCGGCTCGAGGTCGGTCGCTTCGTCGAGTTTGATCGGAAGCTCCTTTATATAACCAGTGCCGATATCCACAACCCAACCATGGATTTCCAGCTGGCGCTTTTTCCAAGCTTGCTGGATTATGGAGGTTTTGGCCAAATTGCGTACCTGCTCCATGGTCGATAATTCTACCAGCAGCCTTTCTCGCGCCTTAGCGTCGGCGGTGGCTTCGAGTTCAGCGGCATGCATGTGGTAGACTTCTTTAATGTTTCTGAGCCAATTATTGGCAAGGCCGAGATCGACATCTTGCATGGCGGCGCGAATGCCCCCGCATTCATAGTGGCCCGCGACAATCACATGCTTCACGCCCAGAGCTTCCACCGCGTACTGCAGTACCGAAAGCATATTGAGGTCGGTGTGCACGACGAGGTTGGCAACGTTACGGTGGATAAATATCTCGCCCGGCTTTGTTTCCGTGATTTCATTCGGTGGCACCCGGCTGTCAGCGCAGCCAATCCACAGAATTTCCGGTTTTTGTCCGCGCGCCAGTTTTTTGAAATAGTTGTTATCCGTCTCGAGTGTCTTGCGTACCCAATTGCGGTTTCCGTGAATGAGGCGTTTATAGCTCGGCGAGCGACGGTTGCTGCTGTCCTCCACCGTCGGAATATACGGCATATTCTTCTCGATAATCTTGATGTCGCGTAGTGCCGCGCTCTCACGGAATTCGCTGATGAGTTCGGCGATATCCGTGTGTATCATTCTTTGATTTTCAGCGTGCAGTGTGACGGAAGCACCGTCGGGGATTTTACGCAGCGCTTCGCTGAGGCCCGGCCGGTGAATGAAGTTGATATCTTCAGAAAGTTCGACAACATAGTTCGCGTTTTCCCGCGTTACGAAAAAACCCTTGCTGTGATCGTTGATCAAAACGAATACAACGGCAAAAACACCACCGATTGCAACACCGATAAGAATGTCGGTGAAAACCACGGCGACGACGGTGACGAGAAATGGTATGAACTGTTCGCGCCCCGAGTTATAGACATCAAGAAAAATGCGGTGACTCGAAAGTTTATATCCGACGAGTGCAAGAATCGCCGCGAGCACCGCGAGCGGAATCATGTTGAGAACTTTCGGGAACGCGAACACGGCGGCTGCAAGCAATAACCCGTGCCAGATCGCCGAAAAACGGTGCGTCGCGCCTGAATTTACGTTGGTCACCGTGCGTACGATGACTGCGGTAATTGGCAGGCCACCAAAAAAACCGCTGATGATGTTGCCGGTACCCTGTGCGAGCAATTCTCGATTCTTATTCGACAGGCGGCGCTGCGGGTCTAACTTATCTGCCGCTTCGAGTGAAAGCAGTGTCTCGATGCTGCCAATCACCGCGATGGTGAGCGCGACAGTCCAGATTTCTTTCCTCTTCAGCAGCAGCGAAAAATCGAGGCCTTTGATCTGTGCGGCAAAGTTTTGCCAGCCGAGATCGACGGGAATCTGCACGAGGTGGTTGGCGCTCAGATCACGCAGCCAGTCGACTTTCGCGGCGAGCAGGTTTGCCGCGACGGCGACGAACACGGCGATGAGCGAACCGGGTATATTGCGAAATGCCGCATACTTTTTGCTGATTTTTTTATCCCAGAAAATAATTACGCCGAAAGACACGACCGAGATCATAATCGCCGTCGGGTTGAGATTGCGCAGCATAACCCACAATTCAGTGAAGGTATTGCGCCCGTCGGGTTGCAGAAACTCCATGTCGCCGACATAGTCTGAATCGTAGCCGAGCAGATGCGGTAATTGTTTGAGAACGATAATAATCCCGATGGCTGCGAGCATACCCTTGATAACAGAACCAGGTATGAATTTACTGATCAGACCGGCGCGGATCATGCCGAACGCAATCTGCAGCGCACCCGAAAGCATGACCGCGAGCGTGAAAGCTTGGAATCCGCCCAGCTGCGCAATCGCCGCAACGACAACAACCGTGAGGCCAGCGGCGGGGCCGCTGACCGAGATATGCGAGGCACCAAGAATACCGACAATGATGCCGCCGACAATACCCGAAACCAGACCCGACAGCAGAGGTGCGTTCTGCGCGAGCGCGATGCCGAGACAGAGGGGCAACGCGACGAAAAATACCACGATACCCGAAGAAATATTTTTTTTCAATAACTGACCCATAGGGCCTCCTTAGAAAGACTGTTTGCAGAAATTGGTGAACCGCACCGCGATCGGCGGCGTTGATCAGTTAGTCAGAGGAGGCGGGGTGATAATTTCTTCAATGTGTTCTGAAGGAAAAGTGTCGTTGCTTGCTGTAAGAAAATTCCTGATCGCCTTTCTACCAAGCGCAAATTCATGCGGCAGAAATTTCAGGTTAATGTCGCTGTTTTCATCTTCCGTATCGAACGGGCTGCCCGCGGGGTCTTCGACGCGGTTTTCTTCGGCGAAGTCTGCCTCGGCGGCGGTGAGGTTCGGTGTGAGCGCCAGCATGACAACGGCGAGCAGAAACCAGCTGATTATTTTAGCAAAACGCTCGGGCACGGGGCGACCGTTAAATCATGCAGGTCTGCTATGGCAACTATATCTTGGGTGATCCGTGCCCGAAGGGTATGGTTTGAGCTATTTTTTCTTGACGCTTGCGTCAAGTTTGCCGATGGATGCATAGTTGAACAATTGTTCATGATTGCTTTCAGGAGGATTTATGGATTTTTTAAGCATTTTTGACGAGAAGACCCCGGCCCGCGCCGCAGCGCAGGTTCCTCACCCGAAGGTCCGCTCGCCGCAGTGGGATTTTTCTGATTACAAGTTCGAATCACCGAATCCCGATGCCACCGAAAACAACGTGTTCCGCCGGGCCTACCTGATCGGCCTCAGCCTGCTATTTCCCGACGGTGAACGCTTTTTTATCCGCGCGGTAAAACGTTACGCAGACCAAATTGATGATCCGCAATTAAAGCAGGACGTCAAAGGGTTCATTGCGCAAGAAGCGCAGCATGGCCGCCAGCATGAATTACTCAATGAAAAAATCTTCGGCTCGCGCTACGAGGTAAATTCGTTTCTCAAGAACTGGAATGCCTTTGCTTTCGGTTTTCTCGAAAAGTTTGCGGCCGATTATCTGCCGTACGGCGGGGGTAAACTCGAGGTAGCCGTTACCGCTGCGGCAGAGCATTTTACGGCGGTATGGGGTACATCCGCGCTGAAATCGGAGTCATTTGCCAAATTCGACAGCCAGAGCATTAAAAACCTGATCTATTGGCATGCGATCGAAGAAATTGAACACAAGCATGTGGCATTCGACGTCATGCGCCATGTCGATGCGAATTATTTTCTGCGCACGGGTGCAATGGTGGTCACCGCCGCATTGATCGGCTCGTTGTCACTGTGGGGGTTCGCGCACATCTTCCGTCAGGAAAAAAATGTGGATTACCTGCAGGTTATCCGGTCGTTTGGCTACGAAGCATTCAACAAAGACGGCATGCTGCGTCAGTTTGCCATTGCCTTTGTGACCTATTTCAAACCGAATTTCCACCCTTCAGATACCGATGACCGCGAACTTTTTGCCGAGTTCTCCAAACTGGTCGACGCGAGTATAGAAAAGGTGGCTTAAATTTGACCCCAAACCGGATGAAGACCATCTGGTTTGGGGTTGCAAAACTCACATGACGCGCTGTATCGCGCGCCAAGAATGA
This sequence comes from Leptospiraceae bacterium, assembly GCA_016788945.1. Taxonomy (GTDB): domain Bacteria; phylum Spirochaetota; class Leptospiria; order Turneriellales; family Turneriellaceae; genus Turneriella. The sequence continues at coordinate 3,021 of JAEUSA010000373.1, read as the reverse complement.
GCAATGAAGTTCATTCCGACGATCGGTCTCGAAGTCCATTGCCAGCTCAACACACAGAGTAAATTATTCTCCACGGCGGCGACTTCATTCGGCGCCGACGCCAACACCGAAGTACAGACGGTGTGTCTCGGGCTTCCCGGGGCATTGCCGGTGCTCAACATTGAAGCGGTAAACAAAGCAGTACGCGCAGGCCTTGCTCTTGGGGGACGCATACACGAGCGCAGCAAGTTTGACCGTAAGAATTATTTTTATCCTGACTTACCGAAAGGTTACCAGATTTCGCAATTTTATGAACCCTATTGCACAAAGGCGCATATCGATATTGAATTGGAATCCGGCAAAAAGACGATCGGCATTACGCGTATTCATATCGAAGAAGATGCGGGAAAACTCATGCACTCTGAAGATCCGGCAGTGCACGAGAGTTATGTTGACCTTAACCGGGCGGGCACTCCGCTGATTGAAATTGTTTCTGAACCCGAAATAGATAATTCAGACGAAGCGGTGGCTTATCTTACAGAACTCAAAAAAATTCTCGAATACATCGATGTATCTGACTGTAATATGGAGCAGGGTTCGCTGCGCGTCGATGCGAACGTGAGTGTACGCCCCGAAGGCACCGATAAACTCGGTACGCGCGTCGAGATCAAGAACCTCAATTCATTCAAAGCGGTCAAAGCGGCGATTGAGTACGAAATTTCGCGGCAGAGCGAGCTGATCGAATCAGGCGGCAAGGTTGTTCAGGAAACACGCCTCTACAACGCAGCGCGCGACATGACGCAATCGATGCGCAGCAAAGAAGAGGCGCATGATTATCGCTATTTTCCTGATCCCGATCTTGTACCGCTGATTCTAAAAACTACAGATGTCGAGCGCATTCGCGCCACATTGCCCGAACTTGCGCACCAGAAACGCGCGCGTTATGTCAGTGAATTCGGTTTGCCCGAGTATGACGCGGGCGTCCTCACCGCCGAGCGTAACACCGCGCTCTATTTTGAAGACGTCATCAAAGCCGGTGCGCCGGCGAAAAAGGCATCGAACTGGGTCATGGTAGAAATGCTGGCGATTGTCAAAGAGCAGAACAAAGCCCTGACAGCGCTGTTTCCACCAGCCAACCTCGCCGAGCTGATCCACCTGATTGATTCGGGCGTGATTTCAGGCAAGATTGCAAAAGAAGTTTTTGCCGAGATGGTGAGCTCTGGCAAGAAGCCGAAGGCGATCGTCGATGAAAAAGGTATGTCGCAAATCAGCGACGAAAAGGCAATTCTCGAAATAGTGCGCGCCGTGATGGCTGAGCACCCGGCCTCAGTTGCCGACTTTAAGGCCGGCAAAGACCGCGCGCTCAAACATCTGCAGGGTGAGATCATGAAGAAGACGCGCGGCAAGGTGAATCCGCAGATTGCCAACAAACTTTTAGGCGAAGAACTCACCAAGTAGCGATGGGACACGGAGGTCACGAGGGTGCCCGTGCTTATACGTATGAAAAGTTCAAGCCGTTCGACCCCAACTTTGCCGAGCGCCTGAAAGGAGTTTTTGATGCGGCGTCTTTTATCACCGAATTAGGTCTTAAGCCGGTCAGTGTTGAAGCGGGTTATGTTGTCACAGAACTGACCGTAGCGCAAAAACATCTGCAGCAGAACGGTTTTGTCCATGCGGGCGTGCTCGCGACGATCGCTGACCATACAGCCGGCGGCGCGGCTTCGACGCTCATCTTTGCCGATAAATTTGTGCTCACCGCCGAGTTCAAAATCAATTTGCTGCGGCCGGCCAAGGGCCATAAGATTCGCTGCGAGAGTTTCGTGCTGAAAAACGGCAAAACACTCATTGTTGCCGATTCGTATGTCTATACGCTGACGGGGTCACGCCAGCGACTTGTAGCGCGCTCTACGGTTACGCTGTCGGTAGTGTAGCGCCGGCATCGAACCTGCTCGTATAAGCTGTGAAATCCGGTATGCGCCGCGCGTATTGCTGCGCAAACAACGGCGACGAGATAACAAAATCTGCCGTCGAGCGATTGCAGGCTGTCACGATGTTGTAGAGCACGCAAATACGCAGCAGGGCCTTGACGTCGACATCGTGCGGTTGCGCTCGCATCGGGTCCCAAAAGAAAAAGATGGCATCGATTTTCTCTTCGGCGATCAAGGCACCAAGCTGTTGGTCGCCGCCGAGCGGGCCTGATTTCAGTTTGGTGATCGGTGCGCCTGCGAGTGCCTGATCGCCGCCTTTTCGGCGTATTGCCTTCTCGATGAGGCCACCAGTCGTGCCGGTCGTCGTCAGCGCGTGGCGCGAAACCGTTTGCCAGTTATATTCTACCCATTCGATCAGGTCGGCTTTGCAGTTATCATGTGCGACGAGCGCGAGGCGTTTTCTTTCAAACATGGCGTGATCTTTCCCGGCGTGATGCTGCGACAATTCGTAATCCACACCACGCGGCCGTGCTATGTCAGGGAGCCGTGATTGACCTTTACGCTGCGGCACCAAAACCGGTAGCGATCCCTACATGCTCTGGCTGCTGGTATTGCTCGCAGTTTTGTTTCTCGTCGGGCATTATGGCCTGCCCGAACAGGTGAACCCACGCGATTTTCAGGAACCACCACCTGCCATCAAGATTATGCGCGGGGCCGAACCGTTTCGTCTGCAGGGCAAAACTGCGGTCGGTTTTTTGCTCGTGCACGGGTTTGAAGATTCGCCCTATACGATGCGCAACATCGGCGATCTGCTGCACCGCGAAGGGCACACGGTGATAGCGCCACTTTTGCCCGGCCATGGTACGAATGTCAAAGATTTCGCTAAAACCCGCTACGAGCATTGGCTGCACGCGGTGCGCGAAACCTATGTACGCGAACGGCCGCGTTTCACCCATTTTTTCCTCGTCGGTTTTTCGATGGGCGGAAACCTATGTCTGACGATGGCGAGTGACCTGCGCCGCGATGCGCAGCAGCCGACTGGCATTGTGTGCATTGCGGCACCCGTCGTGTTAAACGGTTTGCTGAATGGCAGGTTGATAGTCAAAGACCCGCG
>JAEUSA010000330.1 GCA_016788945.1 Leptospiraceae bacterium | reverse complement strand
AGCCAGCGCTTCGGGCTTCTGTTTCTGAATCGCCGGAAGCAACGCATGTATTTTTTCATCCCGCTCGCTTAACTGGCCGACGATTTCCTGTCGGCGCGGTTCTTCAGCCAAAGCAGCAGACGGAGGCACCGTTGCAGCCTCGACTTTGACCAGGGTCTTTGCCGTCTTACCCGGTTTTTTGGCCGGTTTAGGATTTTTTTTCGCCGGTTTCTTCGCTGCTTTAGCTGCCATGTTACTCTACGGTAACAGATTTGGCAAGGTTACGCGGCCTGTCAACATCACAACCGCGCGCGATGGCCGTATAATAGGCCAGTAACTGTAGGGGTATCGCCACCAAAAGCGGCGAGATACTCTCGAGGCAGGGCGGGATTTCGACAAAATAATCGGATTCTTTCTTAATTTCCTCATCACCTTCGGTAATAATGGAGATAATCGTTCCCTTACGCGACTGCGCCTCTTTCAGGTTAGATATCATTTTGGTGCGGATTTCCCCCTGTGGCGCGATGATCACAACGGGAACATTATCACTCACCAGAGCCAAAGGCCCGTGCTTGAACTCACCGCCGGCATAACCAGAAGCATGGATATAGGATATCTCCTTGAGCTTCAACGCCCCTTCGAGAGCTGATGGATAATTGTATGTGCGTCCAAGGAAAATTGTGTCATTCTTGTCTTTGAGATATTCAGCGATTTGCTTAATTTGTTCATGGCTTTTGAGTATCTTGCGCATTTTTTCCGGCAAGGCAAGAATTTCTTTCAGCACCTCACGGCGTTCTTCGGCCGGCAACAACCACTTAATTGAGCCGACATACAAAGAGAAGAACAGCAGGTTGAGCACCTGCGCGGTAAAAGCTTTCGTCGAAGCCACACCGATCTCCGGACCCGCCATCAGATGAATCATGGCATCTGACTCACGTGCCATAGTTGAATTGATGTTATTAAGAAATGACAGCACGCGCATGAATTTTGCCTTTGCTTCACGCACGCCGGCGAGCGTGTCGGCCGTCTCACCTGACTGGCTGATGCCGACGACGAGCGAATCTCCGCTGGCCAACGGATTGCGGTAACGCCATTCAGAAGAATAGTCGGTCTCTGCGCTGATGTGCGCATACTGTTCAAGGTACATGCGACCAATCATGCCGGCATTCAACGAGGTGCCACAGGCTTGAATGAGCATACGCCCAACGCGCGCGAGGTACTCCTTCCCGAATTTCAACTCGGGAAAGTGTATGAATGAATCATCGATACGTTCTTTGAAAATGCGCTCGAAGACATCCGGTTGCTCGTAGATTTCCTTGAGCATCAAGTACTCAAAATCGCCTTTGTCTACGTCTTCTTCTTTAAGTGACACACTCTGCCACTGTGGTTCAACCACGGCGCCCGCGAGATTAAATATGGAGACGCCCTGTTCCGTGATATATCCCCATTGTTCATCTTCAAGATAAATGGCTTCGTGAGCAATCGGTATTACAGCAGGAATATCTGAGGCAAGCAAGTATTCATTATTGCCACGGGCAAGAATCAGCGGCGAACCTTTGCGCGCAAAATAAATCTTTTTCTCCATCTTTTCGCTGATACAGGCAATTGCGTATTGCCCCTCAAGCCGCTTCAACATGCGAACGAACGCTTCATCCAAGGAGAATCCTTCATCGATATATTTCTCCAGCAAATGCGGAGCAACTTCGGTATCTGTTTCGCTGACAAACACATAACCATCGTCCATGAGCTCTGCCTTGAGCTTTGCATAGTTTTCAAAAATTCCATTATGCACAACGGCAATATTGCGTTCGTTATTCAGGTGCGGGTGGGCGTTTATCGTCGAGGGTTCGCCGTGGGTTGCCCAGCGCGTATGTGCTATCCCGGTGGTGCCGTCGACCGGTTGGCCCTTCAGCTGCTTTTCGAGTTCGGCAATTTTACCGAGGGCCTTTCGCGTGCTCAGCTCGGCGCCGTCGAGAACCGCCATACCAGCTGAATCATACCCGCGGTATTCGAGCTTTTTCAGGCCATTGATGAGTACTGACTCTACCGACTTGGGGCCGATATAGCCGACGATGCCACACATGCGGCAGTTTCAGACGCCGAGCCCGCGCGAACAGAAGAATCAGTTATTGATGCGATAGAATGCCTTGGTATTGCCGAAAGCCGCGAAAGCCAGCGTCGCGACATTCTCAGACCGCAGAGTCGCCAGAAAATCCAAGGTGTGTTTCACATATCCGGGTTGGTTAATTTTACCTCGCTGTGGTACGGGCGCGAGAAAAGGCGCGTCGGTCTCGACCATTATTCTTTCCAGCGGGCATGCTATGGCAGCCTCTTGCAACGAGGTGGCATTCTTAAATGTGACAATGCCTGAAAAAGAAATGTAGGCCCCCAACGAAAGAAAGTCCTCCATTTCAGTCTTAGTACCCGTAAAACAGTGGATCAGAATCGGAATGTCTTTGGCTTCTTCGCGCAAAATCGCGAATGTATCTGCATGGGCATCACGTGTATGAATAGCTATGCCACGGCCTGATCGACGCGCAGCTCGCACAAATTCGATAAACACTTTTTTCTGCGCCTCGGCTTGTTCGGCATGGTAATAATAGTCGAGGCCGATCTCTCCAACGGCGACAAACCGGCTATCCGACGAGTTTTCCTCTATAAAGTTCAGACCAAACTCAGAATCTTCTGTTGCTGCCTCACCCGGATGATGGCCGATTGTATAATAAACATCGAATCTTTTTGCCGTGTGCGCGAGAGTCCTCGCCCATAACATTGCCTGTTTATCGGCACCGATTTCGACTATCGTACCGACGTTGTTCTCTTCAAGACAACGCGTGATCTCTTCAACTCCCAGACCCCGCTCGATCACCATATCTAAATGGCAATGCGAATCAATTAACGGGATGCCGGTTACATCTCTGTCACCCGGCGCATGTACCCGTGGCCGGAGTTGAACCGGCACGGCATTGCTGCCCCAGGATTTTAAGTCCTGTATGTCTACCAATTCCATCACACGGGCATTAATGTACAAAAAAACACACCCTTTAGGGGTGTGTTTTTTTGCTCATGAGGTGTCGGCCGGATTTGAACCGGCGATGGAGCTTTTGCAGAGCTCTGCCTTACCACTTGGCTACGACACCAGTTGGTTTGCCGTTAGGCGAACCAAATAGGTTAGCAAGAACGCGGCCTTTTTGCGCAGCTGGGAGGCGAAATCGCGTGACCGAAGGTCTCCGCTTCGGTGGCCCCAGATTCGCGGCCTGCGTTCGCAGCAAACCGATACAGGACGGAAAATACTACGAAAAAGACAAGCCGTCAAGGATTAAGGTTCTGCCGATTTCGACACGACAGCATATCAGCGCAAATATCGACAGGCATCAGGATGAAATTTCTGCGCTATCTGGTTTACGCCCAAGAAAAACGCCGTTACCATCCTTTGTCTCTCATCCTGTTTTGCGCTTTCACGGGCCTGATGCGCGGCCTACTCGAATTTATTCTCCACGACATTCCACTCAAAAATACAGACATTGTAAACTTTGTGCCTTTTTATCTGTCATTGGGCCTGATGTTACGCGAGATGCTTGCGTTTCTAACAGGCGCCACACGGACAACCGTAGAAAAATCTGTTATTATCGGGATTTTCCTCGGTTTGTTTCCGCCGATTATCGATGCATTGCTACCTGTTAAATTCCCCGTTTTTTACGGTTACTACTTCTTGTGGGATTTCACAAATATCCCATGGCTTGGCTACAATCCGGCATTTAATTTTCCTTTAGGTGAATCCATAACGATCTGGCTAAGCATTGTCTTTTGTGCGCTTTACGTTCATCTCAAAAGCGGCAGTTTTTTTCGTACCGGTGTTGCCTCGATTGCGGCATACGGTATTTTCATTTTCAACAGCAGCTTATTGCCCATGCTCACATTCCGCTGGTTTGTTGGCGAAGTAGTTTCTGTCGATGCTGCTCGGGTCATTGACGCTACACAATTGCAGTTGTTTACCTACCGACTTGCCCATGTGCAAACAATGATTGCGGCCATGCTGTGGATGCTCAGCCGTAGGGATCTTTTCGTACATACCCTGCGACGCACCTTGCACGGAATGCCATTTTTGGCACTTTGCCTTTTTGGAGCCGCCATTGCTGATGCAAATGGCCAGAATGTTTTTCTCGCCTTATCTTCTTTGTCCTTGGTAATAATACTGTCACTGTGGCAAAATGATCACTTTGATTTTCGCGATGATGGAAAAACCGCACCTCCCGTAACGCAACACGAACTTTCAGGTTTTACAGTATTAACCTTAATTACCCTTTGCTTTTTGTTTTTTCTCAACCAACGCTCAGCCATTGTTTTGTTTATCGCTTTGGTCTGTTCTGTATTGTACAATTATCCGTTTTACAGAGCGCGGAATAGTTTTCCCGCAAATCTCAAAATCGAAGGTATCTGGGGATTTTGCGCGTTTGCTTCAGGCGTCTTACTGAATCAAATTGCCTTTGAACGACCGGCAGTGAAAATCACGGCGCTGCTGGTCTTTGGCGGCTGGTCAAGCGTCAGCGTGTGGAAAGACATGAAAGATTTTGAGAATGATCGGGCCGCGCGTGTGCGGACGCTCTTCACTGTTCTTACCGACAAGAACGTAGCATTTCCGCGCATTGTTTTTTTCACGTCCTTATTCATCACGATTTTGTTTGTTATACCGATAATTCTCGGTGGAATTTTTTTCGGAGGCGCTGCCGCGGCGCTACCCGGCATCGCTTCTTTGCCCGTACTTGCATTCCTTTGGGCAGGTCATAGTGGAACACTTTTCCGCCGCGGCCTCATTGCATTAAGCCTGTATATCCTGCTATTTGCCGTACTGGAAAAAACCCGCATCTGGCAAATTTAGTGTAGGGCGAATTCCGTTAATAGATCACCCGAAAAATCACGGCGTGTTACGGAACCGCCGACAATTTCAAACTTGGGCGTATTGCCCGCACCCACGATCAGATTCCTGACTCCATTTCGGCTTACACTCGACAAAACGGTCGCTCGCGAATCTATTCGGAAATCTTTGCGCTCGAATACAAAATCTTTCTTATGCTTGAGCACGACGATATCGCTGAGGCTTTCATTTGGCGCGTAAAATCGGGCAATCGCAATATGAAACTTTCCTGCTATAGTCGGGAGTATATGAAATGATAATGCGCCCGGAATCGGAATAAACTTTTTCAATACTGCGGCATTTTCTGATAATCCGTAAATGCGCAGCCCTTGGTCTTCTTTGATTTCATTCCAAGGTCCTGAATCAGCGTTATCCCCGCTGAGAACGAGAATCTCTTCCCGACCATCTCCATCCACGTCGGCCAAATCGATCCAGACTGATCCCGTGTGCGGCGGATACTCCGCGAGAATCTTTTCCGAAAAACCCTCGTTTGTTTCTGTATAGAGTATCAATTGTTCGCGGGCTCCGGCGGCAAGGCTGAGGACCCTCAGGGGTCCATCTCCGCTAATGATCCGGGAGCGGACGTGTGAATCGCGGCGAGATAGAATTTTTTCCCGCGGAACATCCCCTTCAAAGGTGAAACAGGAAAATTTCCCGTTTCCTAAGCCGCCGAATGACGAAATAAAAAATTTTCGGACGCCGCCTTTTTTGACAAACTCAAAATGCGAAGACCGTGGCAGTCCGGTAAGCAAACGGCGCTCACCGCGCGGCCCTATTTCCCAGAGCTCGCTCAGTTGCTTTGGATTCACACTGCCCAAGAGATCACCCAGAGTCAGTACGTACCACTTGTCTCCATCGTTTTCGATCCATACCGGCGGGGAGGTGAATTTTTTCTCCCATTTCAGTTCACCGGATATGCGAAACATCCGGAGCAGATTTTTTACCCCGCCACCGATCGCGAGAGTATCGCTTTCAAATCTTCTCAGTAAAGTAATGGCCTGATCATCAAATTCATAAGGTACCTGAATTTTTTCCGGCGCAACCCCGCGCTCCGGTTCGCGTGAAGGTTTCTTGGCGAGAGCCAGATAATAGTTCCTGAGTTTCTGCCAAGAATCCCTACCTAAAGCAGGCTGGGGGGGAATCAGACCGCCGGACTTGAGCTGAGTATAGCGTGTCTGAAATTGGGAGCGCTCCATGGGATGGTGCAGGCTCCCCGAAGCATCGATGCCAAGAAAAAGTCCCATATACGACAAGACAAAATTCGCCGTTTCTGGAGTCATCGAAGCCGGTTCAGGCACCATATGGCAGCCGGAGCAATGCTTTGCGGCCTCATCCCTGCCTTCAGTCAGAAACTGTTCGTCGGTCCGCAGACCCTCGCCCTGAAATTGCGAATAATTTGTTCTCGGATGACAGCAAAGCAAGGCCATCATTAAACCGATCAGATAGAAACGCATCGATTAATATTTCGACAGACCAGTTCCTGAACTTAGTTGCTCTGAGAATAGTTGAATCAATTCAGCGACTGGTCGCGTTTCGCGCGCAGCGGAGATTATGAGACCACCTTCTTCGTATTCGAGAATCTCATTTCCCGAATTATTCCGGTAGGTGAAAGTAGCGGCTGATGTTGACCCTTTGCCCGAGAGTTTTGCGTCATATATTTCTGCAGCACCTGTTGCACCTTTTCTGCGACGCAATATGCCTGTACTCGGGCCAAATGAATCACCGGCAATCGTCAACATTTCCAGATGTCCGTTTTCCTGAATGCGAAAATGCATCGACATCGATTTCATGCGATCGCGTATTTCGGTAGCAGGCATACCGTCGGGTTGCGGCCTATAGTTACCAAGGAATTTTTTTTCGATGGCTTTTTGTACCGATTCGGGTTTTGCTAACCAGAGACCGGTTATACCGATATTCTTGCCGGTTGGCGGCTGAAAATATTTCTCCATAGCAGCTTTGATAGCTTCGGTCCGCGTGGGTTTTTTCTGCCGGTTACCGCAGCCAGCATGCAACAATGCCGCAGAGAGGAGAAAAGCCGGGAGGAAATTAACAAATCCATGCCGCATAGCATTTTGTACAAAAACCGGATTCCGGACGTAAACAGCAATTTGGCTGGCGGATGATTTGACGAATGCTTTGACGAATGATTACGCTTGACTCTGCAAGCCATTTTTTTCAGATAAGTGAACGGTTAGAGCGTTCGCTCCTTTTCATATCGGGTGCGCCCAATGGACACGCCACCCTGCACCTCTGATCTGATTAGTTTAAGACGACTCGAACCTGCAAGAAAATGCCAGGACAAAGCATAGGCATCAATTGGAACAACATGAATAGCCGAGTTGGGTTGACTTTGTGTTCCCTCATCATCGCAGCCATCGCCGGTGCTGGGACTTTCCTGTATGCTGACGCAGCTCATCCGGGCGATGCCTTCACCAAATATTTGATTGCTGCTCGCTCACCCGCACTGCTAAGTGAACGCGCTTCCGATTTTAGTTTCCTTTACCTTTTCTTCGTGAAAGCCCTCGGGACGGATGCTAACTTGATTCTTTTTACACAATGCATTCTTCATATTTTTGTTGCGTTGTTGGCCAGCTTAACTACGTTTCAGATTACGAGAGATCTTCGATGGATGCTGGTGAGCGGCGTGTTAATTGCCGCCTATCGGCCATTTCTGACCTATGCTGGCGTCCACGAGCCCGAATCACTTTTGTTGTTCATACTCTCATTGATCTTCTTTCTTACCACGTGGTTATTGAAGCGGACAACGGTGACACCTTTGCTCTTAATAGTTATATCCGTGTTGGCGCTATTGATTTTCACAGCCGGCCTTATCCGCCCGCAGTATCTCCTTATGATTCCGGCTTATGCATATTGGTTAAGCAAACGCCTGCGATGGAAAGCAGCCATTTGGAGCGTTATCGTGCTCACTGGGACGGGGGCCACGCTGATGCTTTTTTTTTCAGCAGCCAAACCACCTATGAACCCAGGAACTGTATTTTATGAAGGAAATAATCCCTTCGCTGCTGGCCTCACAAGAGGAACATCCCCACTCATCATGGAATTAGAAGCGGCCAATCGGCGCCGACCTGATTACGCACATGAGGCTTATCGCCGTATCGCCGCCTACGCAAACAATATTAGCAATAACCAACAGTTGACTAATAAGTACTGGTTTGGGTTGAGCCTTGCTTACATCAAGAATAATCCGCTGCTCTTTTTCAAAGCGCAAGCAAAGAAACTCGTGTATGTCTTCGCACCCTTCGAGCCGCATGACACCTTCGCGGCCGCTTCGGCAGAAGAAAGACTTAGAGGCAAAGCATTCACTGGCTTCTGGATATGCATCCTTATATTACCGGCAATTCTCTTACTTTTTCCGAAAAATAAGGC
>JAEUSA010000321.1 GCA_016788945.1 Leptospiraceae bacterium | reverse complement strand
ACGGCTAAGCTCTCTGCGCGCATAGAAGCTGAGAGAATATTGAGTGAGGCTTGTCCTTCGGCCTCGCAGGCTTTGGGGCCGCATTTCTGGCATACTGGTCTGCAAGAAGAGTTAGACAGGCATCGTCAGCAGCTGCGGCCTTTGAAGGTGTTGCACCAACACTGCACGGAGGCGATCGAAGGAGTACAAGCCGTCGAGTGCCTGGTGGTCGTTGCCGTGACAAAGCCCGGTTTAAAAGCGTACTGTGCCAGAAATACTCAACCTGACGGAAACGGTTAGAGATACGCAAACCACGATTTCGGCTTCACCTCGAGTCTGATGGAATCGGCGTAATCCATTTCACCATCGATCATGACAGCAGTGTCGCGCTCGATCGGTACGCTGAGCTCAGAAAAAGTAAAATGCGTGATGTCGCGTGATTCAACATGCTTACCGCTGAATATTTTCGGGAATAGACCCATCAACGCGAGGCGGTTGTCGATGCATGATACTATGGCGTCGAGTTTGCCGTCGCCGGTATCGGCCATTGGCGCCATCATCATTGCGCCGCCGGTGTATTTGGAGTTACAGACGGCGAGAAAATTTGCGCGGAAACTGCGGGTTTTGCCGTCGGCGGTAATTGCATATTTGTAAGGTTTGTGCAGTGGAATCTGCAATAAGGTAGCAGCGGTATACGATTTACCGAGTTTCAGCGCGAGCAGGTTGATATCCGAGACGAGTCCAATCGACCAGATATTGATAAAGTAACGGACATGCTCCGTTCCTTTGCGTGTAAAAATAAATTTCCCGCTGTCGACCGCGCGCGTTCGGTTTTCTGACAATGCCTCGAGAAAATGCCGCTCTGCTGTATTAAAGTCGCCGATGTGAAAATCGCGCAAAAAGCTGTTACCGCTGCCGGCCGGCAAAAGCCCGACAGGCTCGCTCAGTGTTTCACTCTTCGCCGCCGCAAAAAGGGCGTTCAGACCGATCGAATACGAGCCATCGCCACCCATCAAAATGAGCAGATTGTCTTTCCGGTAATTCGCCGCGCTCAGTTCAGCAAAATGTTCTGCCGAACGCGAAGCTTCGAGCGTAAGCGGGCGATCGGCAAATCGTTCGCGCCATTTTGCCGCAAATCGTTCGGCGAGCTCGGCGGCCTGCTTTTTGCCGCTGCCGGGGTTATAGACAAGGGTGGCGGATTTATGCATGTATGTTGGTAATCTTACCGTGTCTGCGGGGGCAAAGCAGAAAATGGCAACGGAGATTCTGAAAAAGCCGAGGGGGATTACCTCTTTGCATCTTGCCGGCGTGAACGCCTGAATTTGTTTCGTTGCCTCGGGTGTTGGTGCTGGCGTGGTTTGGCGCTTTGGAATGCTTTTAGCTCCTCTTTGAACGAAGTGAAGTGCGCTTTCGTGTCATAACCACCGCCGTCTTTGCTGAGCAGTATCTTGATTGCCGCCGCCGCAATTTCTTCGCCCGAATACCCCAGCGCTTTCAGCTCGCTCACGCTTGCTTGTAGTTTTTCGAGATTTGCCTTTTTTAATACCGATTGAATATTTTCTATTACCGCCGCGGCTCGTTTGCCGACCAGCGCCTCAAGCGCGGGTATGTCATGCGGCATGATGCGTATACTGTGCTTCTGTTCGAGCCGCTTGAGTTTATTCAAATCGGATGCCTTAACAAAGGCAAATGCGCGCCCGCTTTTTCCTGCCCGGCCTGTGCGCCCGACGCGGTGGATGTATGATTCGACGTCGCGCGGCAGGTCAAAATTGAAGACGGCGTCGATATGGCTGACATCAATACCGCGCCCGGCGACATCGGTAGCTATGAGTAGTCTGATCTGGCCTGTGCGCATGGACGCGCCAGGATCGTGCCCCGCAGGACGCGGGTCTGTGCGCGAACCCGTGCGCATGGACGCGCCAGGTTCGTGCCCCGCAGGACGCGGGTCTGTGCGCGAACCGGAACGAAGGCGCGCCATCACCTTATCGCGTTGTGCTTGATTCAGGTCACCGTGTATGCCCTCGGCAGCGAACCCCCGGTCATTGAATTGCGCAGTGAGACCATCGACTTGCGTGCGCATGTTGCAGAAAACGAGTGCTGTTCGGATGTCGTAAAAATCCATCAGGCGAATGACCGCCTCGACCCGGTTCTTTTCGGGCACGATGGCAAAAAACTGTTCGATCTTCGGCTTATTGCGCTCGCCGGCGAGTACGTTCACCGTTTTGGGGTTCTTTAGAAAACGCGATGTGATCGCGAGTACTTCTTTAGACATGGTTGCCGAGAACAGGATCGTCTGTCTCTCGGTGGGACCGTCAGTCTGCGCCACAGATCCGGTGCCTCCGGGCGCACTGGTCAGAATATGCTCAATATCTTCGCGAAACCCCTGCGCGAGCATTTCGTCGGCTTCATCGAGCACAAAATATTGCACCGTCTGCATTTTGATAGTCTTTCGCGCCATGTGGTCCATGACGCGGCCGGGAGTACCGACGATAATCTGCGGCTTTTCTTTCAGCTCGCGGAACTGCATGCCGATTTTTTGCCCGCCATAAACCGTGGCGACACGAATGTCTTTGCGGTATTTGAGAATTTTGCGCATTTCATCGGCGACCTGCATCGCGAGTTCGCGGGTGGGGCAGAGTACCATCGCCTGCAGCTTCTTCTCGCTGCTGATTTTCTCAATCACCGGTATGGCAAATGCCGCTGTTTTGCCGGTGCCGGTCTGCGCCTGTGCAATGAGGTCGTGTCCTTCAAGCAGAAGGGGAATTGCTTTTTCTTGTACGGGTGAAGCAGCGCGAAAGCCCATGTCGGTTATCGCCTGCAGTGTTGTGTGCGAGATGCCGAGTTCGGCGAAGCTCTTATTTTCCGGTGTTGTGCTCAAATGATTGTTTGCCCCATTAAAGAGTATCGGGTGATCGAGACCTGCCGTCACTCGCATAAAAAAAGGGATGCTCGGAGCGAGACATCCCTTTGAGTGAAATCAAGTCATTACCGGTAAATGAGCCAAAAGCTTATTTACCGTGTTCTATCAAAGATACAACAAGCTGAGCAGATAAGTTGGTGTGAGCCAACATCGCCGTACCACTCTGTAACTGAACCTGATTTTTAGTGAACTCCAGCAGTTCTTCGGCCATGTCGGTATCGCGGACGCGGGATTCCGCAGCCACCATGTTCTCATAGCCGGTTCTGAGCGCATCGACCGTGGTTTCAATACGGTTGTAATACGCCCCTAAATCTGCCCGTTGCCGGTTGAGCTTGTCGAGCGCGTTGTCGACAGTGCCAATCATCTGATTGGCCTGAAAGACAGTCGCCAGCGGCTTCTTGGCCGATTTCGCTCCCGCTCCCTCATAAAAACCGAACGCTCGGCCATTCATCGTTTTGATGAACGCCTGAATGCGTTGGTCTTTGTTCGGGCCGACGTGAAAGAAAATCGAGCCGAGTTTTGAACCGCGGGCATACCTGCCGGTCAGAATCTTCATCCGGTTGAATTCGGCGGATGTACCAATGCGGTCGACTTCATCGACCAGCTGAGATATCTCCACCTGAATCTGCTGGCGGTCAGAATCGGAATAAATTCCGTTAGCCGCCTGCACCGAAAGCTCCCGAATGCGCTGCAGAATGTCGTTAACCTGACCCATGTTGCCTTCTGCAGTCTGGATGAACGAAAGCCCGTTCATCGCATTGTGCTCAGCCTGTTTCAAGCCGCGAATCTGCGTTCGCATTTTTTCTGACACGGCAAGATTTGTCGCGTCGTCGCCCGCCCGGTTAATGCGCTCGCCGGTCGATAGTCGTTCGATACTTTTCTCGAAGCGACCATAAACCTTGTGCAAGTGCCGGTTAACCGCCATTGCGGGCAGATTGTGATTGATCTGCATCTTCTCCCTCCTTGGAAATTTCTAAAGGGAAGACCGGCCTGGCCGGTTTCCCAATAGCCCAGTTGAGCCGTGAGCCAGCATCCCTGCCGGCTTCAGCAGCCCTCAGCTACGGCGGCGCTGGGGCCGCTGATACTGAAATAATCCCTCAGAGGGGGAGTTTCTTTGTCAAACGGCAGGCCATGCCCTTGGCATAGCTCGCCATAGTCGTAAATGACGACATAACTATGGGGTATCTCAAGTTATGTTAATGCAAATGGCTATAATATAACTGAAGATGATTGATTTCAATGGATATTAACATATGATTTTATGGGTATAGCAATTTTTTTGACTTTTTTCCCTCGCTACGGAATTCCATAGCTATGGCCTTTCCATGCGGATTTTCTTGACATCGCCCGCATCGCCCCGTATGCGGTGGCATGCTACGAGTGCTCGCCGCAGCCATTATCGCCATCGCTTTGACCGGCTGTACCAATGAGGACGAAGAAGCCAAGAAAGCGGGCATCTGCATTCACGGCACGACCGTCACAACGAAGGGAGCAAATTGTTCAGCCTGCGCGGGAACCTGCGCGACGCAGTACTACACCTATTGCACTGATGAGAAAAAGGCTGATGACTGTAAAAACCTGAGTGCCGCGTGCAGCACCGCAGCCGGTGATAAAGAATATGACGACGTTATCACATTTTACGATGGCGGAAAAAAATGTAACACCAGCGGATACACTGTGGCTTGCTCGAGTAATCCCAAGTATTTTGCTGCCGATGCGGCGTATTGTCCCCCATAAATTTTGAAAAGCCTTATCGCTGTACTTTCAAAAACCGCCGGCTTGCGCGGCTGGCAGGTGAGTCGTCTCGGCAAACGTTCAACCGAAGTCTACGCGGTCCATAACGAAACCGAAACGATCCGCTGCAATCATGTCAACACTTACACGCTGCGCGTGCAGACGCCCGTTGACGATGCGCTCATGGGTGAAAGTACGATGCGCTTTCAGGGCAAACCTTCGTCGCTCGAAGAGATCGTCCGATCGACGATAGCGCGCGCGCGTTTGGTGAAAAATCCGGCCTACCGGTTCCCCGCCGATGGTCATGCCGGCGGCGACGATGCCAACATTCTTGACGCAACAGTCTCTGATGCCGGCATCGATGAAGCCGTCGGTTACGTCGAGGCGATTCAGCAATACCGCAGAAACAAACTGGCGCGTTATCCGCTGAACAGCCTCGAGCTGTTTTTTGAGGAATTCGACTATGACATCCACAACAGCTTT
The DNA here is from genome assembly GCA_016788945.1 of Leptospiraceae bacterium. Lineage (GTDB taxonomy): Bacteria > Spirochaetota > Leptospiria > Turneriellales > Turneriellaceae > Turneriella. The sequence continues at coordinate 2,352 of JAEUSA010000321.1, read as the reverse complement.
GGTGTCAAAACGGCTTCGCAATCGACGCGTGTCATATGTGATTACGTACTGACTTCTCCCGACAACCGGCACGAAATCATGGGAATAAAAAAGCGGCGTTTTCTGGCCGATCTCGCCCTCGAACAACAGCTTGAGAACGATGCGGCAGTCCTTTCCGATCTCGAAACCGCGGTTCTGCCACCGACAGGTGAATATCCCGTTGTGCTCGCGGGTGAAGCGCTCGATAACCTGTTTGATTTTTTTGTCGCGCAGCTTGATGGCCATGCGCTGTTCAACCGCTATTCGATTTTTCAGCATGGTGACGCCGTGCTGAAAAACCCGAAAGAACATCTGACGATACGTTCGCGTGCAGACCTGCGCGGGGGAATGCGTTCTTACCGCTTTGACGAGCTGGGCTTTGCAACCGGTGCAGTGACGATGATTGAGAATTCCGAGGTGAAGAATTTTCTCGTCGACGGACGTTATGCTGATCTGTTGAAGATACCGCGCACCAGTGCGCTCATGAATATCGAAGTCGAATGCGGCAAAACCCCGTACGCGGATTTTCTCTCTGACGGCGTACTCGAACTGAGCAAATTTTCCACGTTTCAGCCGAATACGATTTCCGGTGCTTTTTCAGGGGAAATCCGCCTTGGTTATCTGCATAAGAACGGCCGGCGCATACCCGTGAAAGGGGGGTCGGTATCGGGGTCGACGCAGACCGCATTTGCCTCGGCGTTTAAGGCGAGCGAAGCAGTGCAGCACGCGTCGTACTTTGGTCCCAAGGGCGTTTTTTTTGAACGGCTGACAGTTGCCGGCGCCTGATTTGTGTTTATTTATTTTCGCGGCAGCGGAAAAAAATAAACACAACCCATGCGATATCTGAAGTCGGCGATGCCGGTGCCCGGCAAGGGCACTGCCTACATGCTCTACGAAATTGAAGGGGAAAACACCATCGTGCGCATGATGACGCATATTCCTGAAGCGAACGAAATTACACGTTATCCGTATCCCACAGTTTACACCTTGTTTGAGCCCGACCGTCTTGACGAGGCCGCAAAAGAAGAATTCGATTATATCTGGGAAATGGGCAGCGAACAGGGCAAAACATGAGTCGCACGCCGTCCGCTGACCGCCCAGCGGCCTGGATACTCAAATCGGAACCCGATGTATTCGGTATTGATCATCTGATGAAGGCAAAAGATAAATGTACTCTGTGGGATGGCGTGCGCAATTATCAAGCGCGCAATAACCTCGTCGCGATGCAGGTGGGCGACAAAGGTTATTTTTATCACAGCAGCTGTGATCTGATCGGCATTGCCGGTGAGGTCAGAATTGCCGCGGTTGCCGTACCCGATGAGAGCCAATTCGACTCACAATCGGAATATTTTGATGCCAAGAGCACGCGGGAAAAACCCCGCTGGTTTTCTCCAAAGGTGCAGGGCGTGCGCAAGTACAACGGTGTGTTGCCGCGCGAAGTGCTCGCGAAAACCGCGCTGGTGAAGTCGCAGCTTTTTACCCACTCGCGCCTGTCGGTGATTCCACTGACTGCGGCAGAAGAGCGCATCGTCGAAAAACTTCTCGTTTCGGGCAAACTTCGATGAACCGCAAATTTATCCTGATTATTGCCGGCTTTACCATAACCGTACCGGGTTTTTTTCTTTTTTCGTACTGGTACCTCGGCATCTTTAGCAGCATCGAGGTAGCGCCGTTGCAACCCTTCGTGGCGCGTGTGTACGCCGCCGAGCACTCGGGTGATTACAACAAGACGGGTGAAAAAGTCGTGCAGACCCGGCGCCTGCTAAAATCGTACGCACTGCCGTGCCAGCCGGTGCTCATTTATCATGACAACGCCATCGTCACCGGCAAGGCATACCTGAAATCTTCAGGCGGATGTATTACGGATGAGAAGCTGCCTGCGCATGTCGAAGCGGCATTGCGCCAAAACGGTATGAATGCGGTGTCGCTGAAAATCCCATCAGGCTACCAATTCAAAACTTATGCGCAAACTGCCGTAGCGCTGCGCAAAGTATGGCCCGAGATCGCACGCCTGACAGACAAGGGTGCTGTTCTGAAGTTTCCGCTGGTGCATCTGGTGCGCGACGATGGAACTAATGAGTTCCTGATCGGCACCGGACCTTAGTCGAGGATCTTGTCGACTTTTTCGCCTTTTAGTACTTTTTCGAGAATCGCCATGCGGTCATATGCCGCTTCGGCGCGTTTGATCTCTTCGGGGGGTTTACTGCCCGATGCTTTGGCTTGGTCGATCGTTGCCCGCATCTGTTCGCGTTCGACGCCCGTATTCATTTTCAGTTCGTCCATACGCGCGGCAGTGTAGCTCTCGCTGCGTTCTTTGTGTTTAGCGAGTTCCTG
>JAEUSA010000091.1 GCA_016788945.1 Leptospiraceae bacterium | reverse complement strand
GAGATTCTCGCAGACAAAGAGGGCATCTACTCTTCACGCAAGGGTTGGGATTTCGCGATCGGTGAGCTGTTCAAGGGCGGATTGCTTTTGCGAGACGGCCAGGAACACCGCTTTCACCGGCAGATGCTGCAGCAGTCATTTCTCAAAGAGCCGATGGCTGGATATCTATCACTGATGCAGCCGATTGCGAATGAATATATTCCGAAATATTTTGGCGGCGCGAACGGCGCGCCCCTGTTCCCGCGCATCAAAGAACTCACGCTCAAGATGGCCGCGGCGGTGTTCTTCGGCATCAAAGCAGAGCAAAACCTGCCTTCGCTCAACCGGGCGATCAGCAACATCGTGCACGCGGTGACGGGGCTGTTGCGTCTGCAGTTGCCGTTCACGACGTACGGCCAGGGTTTTGTCGCGCGCGCCGAGCTCATCAGGTATTTTCAAACTCTCATCGCCGAGCGGCGCAAGAATGTTACCCCCGATCTTTTCGGTCAACTGTGCATCGCCGAAATCGACGGTGAACGGCTGAGCGACGCCGAGGTCATGAACCACGCAATCTTCATTCTGATGGCCGCCCACGACACGACCGCGTCGAGCATCACGAGCCTCATGTACGAGCTGTCGCAGCACACCCATTGGCAAGATCAACTTCGGCAAGAAAGCCGGCAACTCTATGCGGCGGGTGAACTCGACTACGGCCGCCTCAAAGAACTGGAAAAACTTGGTTGGGCGTTTAAAGAAATACTGCGCCTGCACCCGCCGCTCGTCGTGTTCCCGCGCAAGCTCGAAGCGGCGGCCGAACTCGCCGGCTACCATTTCCCCAAAGGCTCACGCGTCGCTGTCGTTGCGCACCTGCTGCACCGCTCAGCCGATTACTGGTCCAAGCCCAATGTGTTTGATCCGCAGCGCTTCTCACCCGGGCGTGAAGAACACAAACAGCACCCCGGTGCGTATGTGCCGTTTGGTTCGGGCAAGCACCTCTGCCTCGGTCTCAATTTTGCCGAAATGCAGGTGAAACTGATCATGAGCAAGATTCTGACACAGTACCGCTGGCAATCCGCACCGGGTTATGCCCCGCGCTTCAGTGTGCCGATTCAGGAACCGGTAGATGGTCTACCACTGCAGTTGACCGCTCTCTGATCCCGGCGGGCACACTCGTCGGTGGTTGAACGCCACGCCTATCCAAACGCAAGGCGTTTGGATAGGCGTGGCGCAATATTCCACAAGATGTCTCCGTGCCGAAACAGGTTTACACGGGCGCGGCGCAAATGCTGCTCGGCCGATGTCGTCAAAACGCAAAACCGTTAAGAAAATCTTTTTAGGGCTGCTCGCCTGCCTCGTACTGTTTATCGCCTATACAATACTCTTCACCGAACCGCGCATAAAACCCATCACGCCCGCCGCGGCGGTACCGGCACTCGACTATGCCGCAATCGGCGAAGACGCCGCCGCCGACTTGCAGAAGTACATCCGCATTGCGACCGTGCGTGGTCGGGAACGCGACGGTGCACTTTTCCTGAAAGCGATTCTCGATAAACGCGGCATACCTTCACGCCTGATTGCGTACCCCGGTAAACCCGATCGTGTTTCGCTGGTGGCAGAGCTCAAAGGCAAAGAACAGAACAAAGGTGGCCTGATTCTCACCAGCCATATCGACGTGGTTGAAGCCGATGCAAAAGAATGGGCACACCCGCCCTTTGCCGGCGTGCGCGCCGATGGGCGCATTCACGGCCGCGGCGCAGTCGACACCAAAGGTCTCGGCATCATGCAGCTCTACGCATTTCTGCTCGCGCATGAGAAAAAAATACCGCTGGAAACAAACCTGATGTTCCTCGCGGTTGCCGACGAAGAGAGCCGGTCTGAGCACGGCATGCGCTTTTTGATTCGCGACCACCGCGACATTTTCAAAGGTTATGAATATGTATGGAACGAAGGCGGCACCGGCAGCAGAGACGTCGCGATCAAAGGCAGCAAACTGTTTAACATTCAGCTCGCCGAAAAAGGCGCGGTCTGGCTCGACCTAAAAAGCAAAGCCACGCCGGGCCATGGCAGCACGCCGCCGGTGAGTTATGCAGCAAAAGCGATGGTCGACTTTTTGACCGAAGTGCAGACGATCGCCGCGAAGACGCAGATCGATGATCAGGCAGCGGCATTTTTTTCTTCGCTCTCCGACGTGCTGCCGTTTCCGCAATCGTTTGCGCTCAAGCGCTCGCGTAATCCGGCAGTGTTTCCGCTGATCAAAAAGAGTATCAACCTGAGCCGACATCTGATTGCGATGACGCGCAACACGGTGAGTATCACCGGCATCGATTCGCACCCGATGGGCATCAATGTAATTACTTCAGAAACAACCGGCTCGCTCGATATGCGCATTCTGCCGGGCGTCGACGAAAAGGCGATGGTCGAGAAGGTCAAACAGATCGGCGCGAAATATGGCGTCGAAGTGACGGCGCGCCATATGGAACCCGGTTCGATTTCACCGATGGATGGCCTGCTGTTTCGTGTCATGGCCGGTGTCGCGGTGAAGACCGTACCGGGTGCGATCGCGGCACCGTTTTTGTCGCCGGGTACCACCGACAGTTCATACCTGCGGCAAATAGGCATCAAATGTTACGGCCTGATACCCGCACTGCTCACGACTGAGGAGATAGATGGCATTCACGGCAAAAACGAAAGTATGGCCGTCGATCACCTTAAAGTGGGTATTGAGATACTTTTTAAGTCGGTCGTCGAATACAACCACCAGGCCGGGAAAACGAAATAAAATTGATCCTTTTTAGCATTGTGCCGTCCAATCACGATAACAGGAGAAAGCCCATGAAAAAAATGTTCAGCCTGATAATGCTCGCCGGTTTCGCCCTACTCGCGCCAAGCGCGTTTGCCGGCGCCCCGATGAAAATGGCCTCTGAGGCCATTGAACCTGCCCCCGACCCCAAGAAGAAAAAAGCCGGTGAAGAATGCAAAAGTTCGGACGAATGCCAGCGCCACCATTCATGTAAAAAAGATGGCGACAAAGGCGTCTGCACCGCACCGCCGCGGCCAAAACTGCCACCCGGCGTCGTGACCTAACCGGCGTAGCAGCCATGAAAGCGGCGTGGTTCTATAGCGCGCGTTTTGACCTGCTGTTTATCGCAGGCATCGCGCTCTTGGCCACGGGCATGGCGGGCGCGACCGTCATCTGGCCCGCTCTGTTTGTGACGATGCTGACGATACATGGTTGGCTGTTTGGTTATGAACACCTGTGGGCGACCTATAGCAAACTTTTCGGCCACGCCGACGATCGCGCGCGCTACCGCTATCTTATTTATGCAGTGCCGCCCATCGTGTTGACAGCGCTCTACCTGCTTGGCCGCGCGTACGGTGTCACCGGTCTCTATGTCGTCTATTTCTTCGGTCAGTTTTTCCACACAGTGCGTCAGAGCTGGGGCATTGCGCAACAATACCGTTATCGCGCAGGCGGATTACCCTCTGATCCAGTACGGCTTTCCGAAGTGACGTTGTGGTCTGTACCTGTCTGGGGATTTCTCAACCGCTGTGCACAGCAACCCGATGAGTTCATCTTTCAGAATTTCTGGCTGCCCGCGGTGCCCGTTGTCGCAGTCAAGGTCGCGGGTATAATCACCGCAGCGCTATGGGGCTACTGGCTCATCACGCGCGCCCGTGCCTATCTGCGCGGTGAGCTCGCGGTGGGACATACACTCTATATGGTTTCGCATGCGCTCGTCTACCTCGGCGGCTACATTCTGATCGATGAACTCTGCTCGGGTTGGCTGTTAGTCAACGTCTGGCACAATGTGCAGTATATCTTTTTCGTGTGGTTATATAATCGCCGCCGTTTCGCCGGCGGTGTCGATCGGCAGGCGCGCGTGCTTTCGTGGTTATCACAGGCGGGTTACCGCCGCGTTGCCCTGTATGCGGCTGCCACTGTTGCCCTCGCAGTGCCCATCTATTATTTGCTGCCGCTTTCGGGCGCGACGTTTGACCAGTTGGTGAAAAATAACGCCGTGCCGACCGCGATTACCGTCGGTTTGGCTTTCACATTCCACCACTATATTGCCGACGGTATCATCTGGAAAAGGCGGCATAATCCCGAGATGCTGGCGGTATTCAGGGCTTAGTATTCGCGCGATAACATTGCGTCGGGCACCATCTAATCACCGGCGAAGCCGAGGGCCTGTTTAGTCCAACGATTCACGATTGACGAGCGTTCCGCTGCTGCACAATGCGGCGATGTCAGAAAAAATATTGCCGTCATGGGATATTGTGGTGATGCACCAGAAATAAGAGCAAAAATATTTCTCAACGCATATGAGGCATAAGCGCAGACTTCTGTTCTATCTTTCACTGCTCGCCAGCGTTGCGCTATTGTCTTGCCAGCGCGCCCCTGCATTCAAAGCACATAAAGGCGTGATCGATCTGCGCTCGGCAAACGGGCCGGCCAGCCTCGACGGTGAATGGGAGTTCGCATACGGAAAGTTCATCGCTGCCGACGCGAGGGATGCGCTAACAGATTATATTAAAATTCCCGGCGTATGGAACGATCACCCTCGCGCCGCGAACTCGGCCCAAGCCAATAAAGCATTCGGCTTTGCAACATTCCGGCTCAGGGTCTTACTGCCCTCCGCTTGGAAAAATATCGCCATTAAGATACCGATCATGTCATCGGCCTATAAGCTGTGGGTAGACGATCGGCTCGTTGCGCAGAATGGCAAAGTCAGCCCCGAGGCCGCTAGTGCCGTTCCCGAAAACCGGCCGTTGCTGGCTCCAGTCATCGCCCCAGACGGCGACGGCAGCGACAAAAGTATCACGGTCACGGTCCATGTTTCGAACTACCATATGCACAAAGGCGGCATGCGTGTCAGCCTCTACCTCGGCCCTGAGCAAGAGATGCTCGAGCGAGAGCGCAGGCAGCACGGCATCGACATATTTGTTTTCGGCAGCGTTGCCATCATCTGCCTCTATCACCTGTTTCTTTTTGCCCTGCGCCGGGAGGAAAAGTCTCTATTCTGGTTTGCGCTGCTTTGCGCGCTGATTGCGATCCGCACGGTGCTGACGGGTGAGCGCGCGCTCTCGGCGATGCAGCCGGGAATTCTTACCTGGCATAATGAAACCCGGCTGGATTTTCTCACCGTCTGCCTTGCCCCGGTAATTCTTTCGCTCTTCATCTATTCACTTTATCCAGCGAAAATCGGCCGTTGGTTTATGCTGCTCTGCGTCGCGGCGGGAACTTCGGGCATTGCCGTCGTCGCTCTTTTCCCTCCGCACATTTATGCGCAACTCGTACAGATGCTGCTCATTGCCTATCTGGTGCTGGGGCTTTATTGCCTGCAGCGCCTTGTTGTCATCGCGATCAGCGGCCTGCAAGGGGGAAAAACTTTCTTGCTTGGGTTTTTGCTGCTGTTTCTCACCTTTGTCAATGACGTGCTTTATGCGAATGAGCTCATCAACACGTTCAGAGCTGTACCGATAGGCCTGTTCGCGCTAATTCTCTCGCAGGCGATTCTACTGTCCGTCAAGTTTAACCGCGAATTCCGCAAAATGCAGAAAATGTCCCGTGCTATGAGCCGTTTCGTGCCGACAGATTTTTTAAGAATGCTCGGCCGCGAGAGCATTGAAGATGTTCGCCTCGGCGATCAGTCAGAGCGCGAAATGACGATTCTTTTTTCTGATCTACGCGATTTCACGAAGCTCTCTGAAACGCTGACCCCGGCCGAAAATTTTGCGCTCATCAACGAAATGTTGAAACGTTTGGGGCCGATTATCCGCGAAAACCACGGTTTCATCGACAAGTATATCGGTGACGCGATCATGGCGCTTTTTCCCGAGCGCGCAGACGACGCCGTCTGTGCAGCCATCGCGATGCAAAAGAAGCTCTCGGAATACAACGCCGAACGCAGCGCAGCAAAATTGCCCGCGCTGAAAATGGGTATCGGCATCAACACCGGACGGCTGATGCTCGGCACCGTCGGTGAAGACGAACGCATCGAAGGCACCGTAATCTCCGACGCGGTCAATACCGCAGCCCGGCTCGAAAGCGAATCCAAAAATTTCGGCGCGGGCATTCTTATCAGTCAGGACACGCTGTTTCTGTTGCGTGATCCCGACGCCTATGCGATGCGTATGCTCGGCCAAATCACCGTCAAAGGGAAAAGCCGGGCCACGGCGATTTTCGAAATCTACGAAGGCGACGACCCTCATTCGGTAACCGAAAAGAACCGGACAAAGGCAGAGTTCGAACGCGCCATTCAAAATTATTTCTCAGGGCGTAAAAAAGCCGCTCATGCGGCATTCGCTCGCCTGTCCCGAAAAACGCCCCGTGATCGGGCGTTGCGTTATTATAAAGGAATTTCGTAACGATTGTTCTGAATGTTGTGGTGGCTATACATAAAAAACCCAACACCGATCACCAGCTTTGGTGTTCGGTGTTGGGTTTCGACTGCGTCCCCTAGGGGAATCGAACCCCTGTTGCGGGAATGAAAATCCCGAGTCCTAACCGCTAGACGAAGGGGACTAATCCTTCTGGGACTGACAGAAAAAGACAAATGCCCTCTTCTATCGGCCCTTTTGAGAAGCCCGGGAATCGAACCCGGGACCCACTCCTTAAAAGGGAGTTGCTCTACCGACTGAGCTAGCTTCTCTTTTATTTGCACTGCTTAATGTGTGGCAAAGCCACACATTAAGCAGTGCAATTCATAAAAGCGTCTTCGGCGAATCCGGCAAATTCGTCAGCGCGTCAATTTTTTTGGTAAAGGAAGTTGGCGTCGTGAGTGCGCGGAAAAAGGCTGTCAAACGGCCACAAAATGCGATTCGTGAGAAATCCCCCCTTGATAGTCGCGGCATTACTGATCTTGGCGGCGACGCTGTCTGCTGCCGGCAATCAGCGCATTCGCTCATTCAATAAGGCAAAAAAACTCGTGATGCAGATCGCGGGCGATGACGGGCGCACACTCTACTGCAACTGCCGGTTCAGCGATAAAGAAGTCGATCATGACAGCTGCGGTTATGTGCCGCGACGCGATACACGCCGTGCACGCCGCATAGAGATCGAGCATGTTGTACCTGCGGAAAATTTTGGCCGCAGTTTTATCGAGTGGCGCGAAGGGCATGCAACCTGCGTTAATAAAGAAGGAAAACCATTCAAAGGACGGCGTTGCGCCGGCAAAACGAATGAGACCTACCGGCTGATGGAAGCCGATCTCTATAACCTGTTTCCGGAGATCGGAGAACTCAACGGTGACCGCAGCAATTACCGCTTCGGCCACGTACAATCGACAGATATGGAATACGGTGAATGCCAGTTCAAGATCGATGAACGCGTCGTTGAACCGCGCAGCGAAATACGCGGCGACATTGCGCGCATCTATTTTTATATGGATGCCACCTACCCCGAGCGCGGCATACTCGGCAACAAATCGCGCAAGCTGTTCGAAGCATGGGATAAGGCAGACCCGGTCGACGCCGCCGAGTGCGAGCGCGCGAGTAAAATCGAGAAGTTACAGGGCAATGCCAATGATTTTGTGAAGCGCCCCTGCCTTGAAGCCGGGCTCTATATCGCCGACTAAATGCGTATTGTTCTGACGCTGATGTTCACCTGCCTGCTGCAATGCCGCAGCGCCGATGAAATACGCCTTGAGCAGAATGCGCGTGAGCATTACGGTGTGGATTTCTCACGATTGCAGACCTATCTTTCCCGGGCACCGGTGGCTACGGCGTTCGACTTTCCACTGTGCCGAGACGGCGTTCATGGTTGCTACGACGCGCAGCCGTTCGGGGTAAGCGAACATTTGGGCGAAGACTGGAACCGTGCGGGCAACAACAAAGATCTCGGATCACCCGTCTATGCGATCGCCGACGGAGTGGTCGTCTTTGCCGCCGACATCGGCAATGGCTGGGGTAAGGTATTGCGCATCGTTCACCGCCTGCCCGAAAATTCGCCCTACCCTTATGTCGAATCGCTGTATGCACATTTTACGCAGATGCTGCCGCAAGCGGGCGATGTTGTCAGGCGCGGTGACAAAATTGGTACGTTAGGTACCGCGGGCGGCATCTACGAAGCACACCTGCACCTTGAGCTGCGCCACGTCATCGCACTGCCGGTGGGCGGGGGTTATGGCAGCGATCAGACGGGCTATCTGGAGCCGAAAAAATTCATTCGTGCGCACCGCTGATTTCGACACTTTCTTCATAATATTGCCAGATGTGCGGATTTTCTTTGGCGATGACCCGGGCCTTACCGGTCTTGAGCTGATAAACCCCGCGTTCTGATTTTTCAAACCAGCCGTAAAAATTATTGAGCAAGATACTGCCGGCTTTCTCAGAGCAACCGAGCGCGACCAATTCGGCAGGGCTCAGGCGGCGATGTTTTTTCAACAACACGCTGATCTGCACTGCGGTTTCGAGATACGCTGTTTCGAGTTTGACCCCGGTTACGCCGCCGGTATTGCGTGCTGCACGCCGGCCGTTGAACTCTTTGAGCACTTTGGCTTTTTGCCGCGCATTGACTTTTCCGGCAAACGGCGCAGGTTCGATGAAACTCAGAACCTCACCCTTGTCGACGATCAGCATGCCGATATTCAGCCGGCGGCAGAGGCTTTTCATCATTTGCCAGTAAGACATTTTCTGGCGGCCCTTTGGTTTGAGTATGACCGCATAGACCTGCGGCGTGAGCGAAAGGCGGCGCACGGCCTGGTAGAGCAATTTGATATTGAACGTGAGCTTGAGCTCGGCAACGACGACCTCGTCGCCCCTGACGGCAACGAGGTCGCACCCCATCACCTCGCCTTTGACCACATAACCCTGTGCGGCAAAATATTTTTCGACGGGGGGATATAGTTCGGCTTCGCTGGTTTTTAGTGTTTTTTCGGCCGGTCGCCGATGTGACATAATACCGCAATGCCGGCCGCCTTCCGGGCGTCAGCAAAATTCAACGGATACACAGCAATTGCCGGGACAGAGCGCCGGTAATTGCTGTCCCCATGCAAGAAGGCAGCGCCA
>JAEUSA010000265.1 GCA_016788945.1 Leptospiraceae bacterium | reverse complement strand
CGCATTTGATCGCGGTTTCGGGAAATTGCCTTTATCTCCTTTGTCATGGGCCTGTAGCTATGGAATTTCATAGCCGGTGTTCTGTTAGCTAATCCGCGCTAACGGTTCATTTCTCAACGATCCATCTCTACATCCCCGTCGCGCTGCAAAACAGCCAAATCGCTAAAAACACCATTTCCGAGAAAAATCCATAAATTTCACAAATATGTCTTTACATATAATCACATATTCATAAATATGTATTTATGCGAACCACCATTGATCTCCCGGTGGATATTTACCGAAAAGCGAAGGCTGAAGCGGCTCTGCGCGGCGTGAAGCTGCGCGATATGGTTGTCACCAGCCTCTCGCGCGAATTGAACCGGGCAGACAGCGTTTTGGCGCAGGCCGGCAGCGTCCGAGTCGACGAATTCATGGCTTCTTTAGATGAACTGAGCGGGCAGGTGGGCGAATCACCCGCGAGCCCCCTCGGGCGGCTCATGAAGCAGCGCAATGCTCCTGAAGGCGGTCAGCCGCAGTTATGATTGGGGCCGCCACTGTGGGGTCTTTGGGCGCACACAAGCTCACAATCGATGCGAGCGTCTATCTTGCCGCTTTGGAAAAAGGCGAGGCCAACGAAGCCCGGGCCTTTTTGCGCCGGGTGCTCTCCGAAGGGTATGAGCTCTATTTGCCGCGCCTGTTTTTGCTCGAGCTCATTGTGACGCTACGGGCAATGCTGAACGTGAAGTCGGTCTATAGCCTGCTTGCGCGTCAGTGGGCGATCGCCGAAAATGTGCGCTGGCTCGATGCTGATAGCCAATTCACGCGCGCTGCTTGCGAGTTGGCCGATCAGGCAAATCTGCGTGTTTCTGACGCCATTTATGCGGTCACCGCCCGTATTTCGGGTGGTGTGCTGGTCAGTCTCGACCCGGCGATGCTCGAACGCGTCGGGTCGCATGTGTCCGTATTTACGCCTGCGAGTTTTATCGGTTCTGACAATTCAACAGTAAAGGCGGATGCACAGGGTTCTGTTTCTGCGGCCGAGGGTGAATCTGTATCTGAAGCCCCCGAGGCAGAAAATCCATCAGGAGATTCGGGGTAATGCCGATACCCAATACAGAGGCATTATGATCACAGAAACAGGCTTTTGGGGGCGCACGCAATACCTGCTCGAAAAGGGTATGGACGTGGCACAGATGAGACATAAGGTTTTCGCCGATAACCTCGCGAACGCCGACACTCCGCATTTTAAGCGCAGCGAAGTCACTTTTGAAGCTGAACTTCGCCGCGTGATCGATTTAGAAAAGCACATTGAAGAAAATGCAGTTCCTGCACGCATGACCGATGAGCGCCATATACCATTCTTCCGTTCGCGTGATATCCGCGATGTTCAGGCGCGTCCGCAAATCGATTACCTGTCGACGATGCGCAACGACGGTAACAACGTCGACCCTGAGCATGAGGTCGCGGAGCAGACCAAGAACATGATGACCTATCAGGCGCTGACGACGGTCATGAACCATAATTTCCGCACGATTGGTATCGTGAACAGGGTGGCATAAGATGTTTGAATCTATTAACATAGCCTCCACCGGTCTGACGGCCCAGCGCCTGAAGATGGATGTCATTTCGAACAATATTGCGAACGCCTCAACCACGCGTACCAACGAAGGCGATGGCCCTTACCGTAAGCGCCGCGTGGTCATGCAACCCGTCAATACTCGCACGCGCTGGAAATCTCCGGTTTATCCGTTCGGTCTTCGCGCAGGCGATGGCGAAGGGGTACGCGTGCTCAAGATTGAGCGCGACGAAACTTCTCCGGTGCGTCTCGTGTTTGATCCTTCGCACCCCGATTCGATCAAGGTCGGTCCGAAAAAGGGATATGTCGAATATCCGAATGTCGATATCGTTTCCGAGATGGTTGATATGATTGCTGCGAGCCGCAGCTACGAAGCTAATTCACAGGTAATTCAGGGCGCCAAATCGATGTTCCAGAGCGCGCTGCAGATAGGTAGGGCGTAAGCCAAAGGAGTAGAATATGTTGCCAATTACTGAAAACTTTTTCCACCAAGACAACGTCAAAGGTGACTATGTAGCACTGAAAACTTCTGACTCGCGCCATAATAATGGTCGCGCAATCAAAGTATTGGGTGAAGATCCGGCAAAAAACTTTTCTGATGCGCTCGTGATGGCGCTCGAGAAGGTGAATGAGCAGCAGGTGTCAGCCGAAACGCTCGGCCAGAAAGTTGTTTCTGATCCAAAGGGTGTTGAAGCGCACACGCTGATGATTCAGGCCGAAAAGGCGAGAATGTCACTCACACTGGTGAAGAACATCACCGACCTCGCCGTGCGTACGTACCGCGAACTCTCCAATTTAAGATAAAATTGGCACAGGTCATGCAACAGCTTAGATACAATACAAAGATGAGACATAACAAAGAAAACCGCCGCACCACAATTCAGCGCAGCATGCTGACATTGTTGGCGGCGTAAGGAAAAATATGCCGCCGTTTGTGAAAAATATCCTCGATCGCCTGAAGGCCTTGAGCGGAAAGCTCGACACCACCAAGAAGATCATTCTCGGTTCGGCCATCGCGGTTGTTGTTGCCGCTCTGGTAATCATCGGCAATGTCTCGTCTGAAAAGTCGAGTGTTGTGCTGTTTAAAGGCATGGAGACCAAAGACTTCGCCGCGGTGACCGCAAAGCTTGGCGAGATGGGTTTTCACTACACGACTTCGGGTACCGATACCATCTATATTTCGCCCGACAAAAAGAACGCGGCGATGGTCGCGCTCGCACAAGAGAGCCTGATTCCACAGGGTGTGCATGGTTGGGAGCTCTTCGATCTCGACAAATGGTCCGAGACCCAGTTTGAAAAAGACATTAAAAAGCAGCGTGCGCTTTCCGGAGCAATCGCCAATACCCTGAAACACGTCAAAGGCGTCGAGAAGGCTCAGGTCAACCTCGCATTCCCGCCCGAAGAGCTATTCCAAGAGAAATCTGAACCTATCACGGCGGCAATTTTGCTTGAATATAAGCCCGGTGTAGAAAAGCTTACGGTAAAAGAAATCAAAGGTATAGAAAACCTCGTATCGCGTTCTGTGCCTGGCCTGAAGAAAGAGCACATCACGATTGCAGGTCCCGATGGTGAGACTTTGAATGAGCCCGAAAACGATTCAGACCGCGAAAAAAGCGAATTGAAAAACGTCGAGGCAAAGCTGCGCATACAAGAAGGCCAGCGCATGAAGCTGTTGGCCGACATTCGCAAATCGCTGACCAAGTTCTATGGCGAGGGCGTCTATGGCGATCGTTATGACGTGGTGCGCCTCGAAACCAAGCTGCGCTGGGATAAAGAAGAGCGCGATGAAAACCTCGTCAGCCCGGTCGTCATGGTTGAAGATGACCCCCGGACGCCTTATTCAGAGCGTGTGGTAAAAGATTCGCTCGAAGTATCATCCAAAAAAACCAAAGAAGTTTTTAAAGGCAACGGTTTTACCCCTGAAGGTCCGGCTGGAACCGAGCCCAATATTCCGCCAGGCTATAAAGACCGCGACTACCAGAAGGCCGATTACGAAAAAGAAGAAGAGATCAAGAACAATAAGTTCAACGAAACGCACCGCAAGATCAAAAAGCAACCCTGGGAGCTTGAGCGGGTAAACCTTGCCGTTCTGCTCGACGGCAAATGGGAGCGCCTCGGTGTGAAAGCCGACCAGACTGGTTATGAACGCAAATACGCCGCCGTCACCGACGAAGAGCTGCTGAAAGTAACCGATGTGCTCAAAAAATCTATCGGTTTTGACATAGCCCGCGGCGACATGATTTCGGTAAAACACTTGCAAATCGACCGCAGCAAGCAGTTTGAAGCCGAAGATGAAGAGTTGCGTGCGCAGATTGCCCGCCGTAAGCTTTTGGTTGGTATTCTGATCACCCTGATTGCGCTGGCCATCGCCTATGTCGCGTATATCTTCATTAAACGCGAGATCGAGCGCCGTCGCCGTCTGCGCGAAGAAGAACTCGCTGCCCGTCAGGCGATGATGCGCGATGCTGCTTTACGTGCTATTGAAGAAGAGGGAGTTGAGGTTGAACTCTCGATTGAAGAACAGGCACGCCGCGCTATGATAGAGAATGCAATCAATCTCGCAAAAGAACGTCCTGAAGATGTCGTACAACTTCTGAGAACGTGGCTTTCGGAGGATTAATATATGAGTACCGCGGCAAAAACCGAATATAGCGGCAAACAGAAGGCCGCGATATTCCTGCTGACCGTCGGCCCCGACGTCGCTTCAGACATCATGAAGCGGCTGTCTGAGGCCGAGGTTGATACGCTGACGTACGAGATCGCGCGTCTCGACAAGATTCGCCCTGAAGACAAAGAAAAGGTACTGCAAGAATTCCAAGAGCTGATGATGGCTCAGGAATTCATCTCGCGCGGTGGTATCGACCAGGCGAGAGCGATTCTCGAAAAAGCGCTCGGTACGCAGAAGGCGATCGACATCGTCAACCGTCTGACCTCGTCGCTGCAGGTTCGCCCGTTTGACTTCGTACGGCGGCAAGATCCTGCGCAGCTGTTGAACTTCATTCAAAACGAGCACCCACAGACAATCGCGCTGATTCTCTCGTACCTCGATGCACCCAAGTCTGCTCTCATCATGAGCTCGCTACCGCACCAGATTCAGGCCGATGTTGCGCGGCGCATTGCCAAAATGGACCGTACCTCTCCCGAGGTTTTGCGTGAGGTCGAGCGCGTTCTCGAGCGTAAACTCTCCACGCTCTCGAACGAAGACTATACGATGGCCGGCGGTATCGACGTGGTGGTCGAGGTTTTGAATAACGTCGACCGTTCGACGGAAAAATCGATCATCGAGGCTCTCGAAGAAGAAGATCCCGAACTTGCCGAAGAGATTAAGAAAAAGATGTTCGTGTTCGAAGATATCGTACTGCTCGACGACAAGGCGATTCAAAAGGTTCTGCGCGAACTCGACAACCAAGATCTCGCGAAAGCCTTGAAGGCCGTCGATACCGAGGTGCAGGAAAAAATCTTCCGCAACATGTCAAAGCGTGCTGCCGCGCTTCTGCGTGAAGATATGGAGTTCATGGGTCCGATTCGCCTCAAAGATGTCGAAGAGGCGCAGCAAAAGATCGTGAACATCATTCGTAAGCTTGAAGAAGACGGCGAAATCGTGGTTGCACGCGCCGGCGAGGACGAGTTGGTACAGTAATGGCAGCGAATCCGCGGTTTCGGCCCGGACGGGCGAAAGAAAACTTGAAAACCCCAAGCGTTTGCCATGGCAAACGCTTGGGCCGCGTAGTGTTTGCGGAGCAAACATCAGCGTTTTCAAATTTTCAGCGGTGGAGCTGCCAACAGGGCAAATCCTTCAGTACAACCCTGCATTCACCGATACTGAAAACAGTACGGGGATCAATCCTACTTAAGGGAGCGGCCCGCTAAGCAGTTATTATGTCACGTCTGGTCTTCAATAATAACGAGATTTCGAAGCAGAACTCTGCTATCGTTCTCGAATTACCAGACCGCTACAAGAAATTTCAGCAGCTTGATGAGCTTGCGGAATTTGAACTCGATGCCGAAGGCAATATTGTCGAGCAGTATACAGGCCCGTCGATTGAAGAGATCGAAGCCGAACTGCAGCGCTACCGCGAAGAAACCGAGCAAGAGATAAAAATCCGCCAGAAAGAGGCGGAGAAAGAATCGCAGCGCATTACCGAAGAGGGTAAGGCTGAAGCTTTTCGCCTGATTCAAGACGCCAAAGAAAAGGCGCGCAAAGAAGAAGAATCGGCACGGCTGCAATCAAGCCAGATTATTGAGCGCGCAAAGCTTGAAGTCGAGCGCATGGTCAAAGAGGCCGAGCTGCGCGTTCAGGATATCAATCACGAGGCTTACCAGAAAGGTTATAACGCGGGTCGCGAACAAGGTTATAAAGAAGGTATGGGCGAGGTCCGTCGCCTGATCGACCGGCTCGGTACGATTTTAGGCAATGCGATCGACGTGCGCGAACAGATTATCAAAGAATCGGAAAAATTGATGGTCGAGATGATTCTGATGATTGCGCGCAAAGTGATCAAAGATGAAATTATCGAACGTAAAGAGGTTGTCCTCAACAATATCCGTGAAGGTTTGGCTCGTATTAAAGAGCGTGACCGCATTGATATCCGTGTTAACTTTGCAGACCTTGAACTCACAACGGCGCATAAAGATGAAATCGTGAAGATGATGGAATCATTGCGCAAGGTGAACATCTACGAAGATTCACGCGTCGACCGTGGTGGCGTGATCATCGAAACCGACGTCGGTGCAATCGACGCGCGCATTTCAACGCAGCTTAAAGAAATCGAACAGGCTATTCGCGACGCGAAGCCAATGTAAAGGACCAGACAGATGATTGCCAGAAACGTCAGCAAAGAAGTCCGGCTCCTCGATAAATATAGAGACATAATACGGAAAACCGACACGATCCGTTCGTTGGGGTCGGTGCTCGAAATTCAGGGCAACGTTGTTTTATCTAAAGGTCCCGAAGTGCGTTTGGGAGAACTTTGTCATATCGAGGTGAACTCCACCATTGAAAGATTTTCACCGAACGGCAAGAGGTCTGAAGAAAATTACATTCTTGCCGAAGTTGTCGGTTTTCGCGAGAGTATTGTGATACTCGCGCCGCTCGAGAAAGTTGTCGGCGTTTCAGCGGGTAATCGCGTGGTTTCTACCGGCAATATGCCCGCGGTCTCCCTGACGCACGAAGTGCTCGGCCGCGTGATCGATGGCATGGGCAGGCCGATCGACAATCGCGGTATGCTGGTCGAAGGCGAAAGCCGCGGACTATATGGCGAACCACCGCAGCCACTGTCACGACCGCTGATACGCACGCCGATGGCGACGGGTGTCAAGGCGATCGATGCAATGCTGACGCTCGGTCAGGGACAGCGCATCGGTATTTTTTCCGGTTCGGGCGTGGGCAAGTCAACGCTGCTCGGCATGATTGCAAAATATTCCACTGCGGATGTCAACGTGATCGCGCTGATCGGCGAGCGCGGGCGTGAGGTCTCCGAATTTATTCAGGAACAGCTTGGTGAGAGTGGGCGCAAGAAATCTGTGGTAGTCGCTTCGGTCGCCTCGGAATCGCCGATGAATCGCGTGCGCGCGGGTTACCTCGCGACGACGATTGCAGAATACTTCCGCGACCAGGGCAAGAATGTGCTGCTGATGATGGATTCGGTGACCCGTCTCGCGCACGCGCAGCGTGAAATCGGTCTTTCCCGCGGCGAACCCGCAACCACGCGCGGCTATCCGCCGTCGGTATTTTCGCTCATACCGGGCTTGATGGAGCGCGCGGGCACCAGCGAAAAAGGTTCGATCACGGGTATTTATACCGTGCTCGTCGAAGGTGACGACATGAATGAACCGATCGCCGATACGGCACGCGGCGTACTCGACGGCCACATTGTTCTTTCGCGCCGTTTGAACTCGCAGAATCAGTATCCTGCGATTGATATCGCCGAATCGATCAGCCGGACGATGCCGAATGTCATTGAGAAAGATCATTTGAAGCTCGCACAGGATTTTCGCGAGATCTATACGGCGTTCAAAGAAAACGAAGAAACAATCAATTTGGGTGCTTACGCGCGCGGTTCAGATCAGGTGATCGATAATGCGATATTGCTGCGGGAGCCGATGAAACGGTTTTTGCGCCAATCACCCGACGAGCAGGTGGCTTTCGAAGAAACACGCAGGCAGCTGCGTGAGGTGATGTCTGCCGTCCGTGCGCGGCCAACGGCAGTGCAGAGAAGGGGAGCGTAGTTTAGCGCATGAAAAAGTTCAAATTTCAGCTCGAAACCTACCTCAAAGTCAAGCGCGTCAAAGAACAGGCGCGTCTCGGCGAACTGGCACAGGTGATGCAGAAAGTGAACGTTTACCGTGAACAGCAGCAGGCATTTGACGGGCAATACAACACAATGCTGAATGCGCAGCGTGAGCAGTTCGTCGGCCGCGCAGTGCCGATTCAACAGTTGCGCGACATGTACGAATATCTCGGGGCTTTGCGCTCGCGTAAAGACACGGCGACTCGGCATATCGCGGCTTTGGAACCCGAAGTCGCGGAAAAACGCCAGGCGTACAATGCCGCGCGGAAAGAACGGCGTGTTATTGAAGTATTAAAAGAGAAGAGGCATGCAGAGCACCGGCTGCAGATGGAAAAAGAAGAAATTGCCATGATGGACGAATTCAATCAGGCGCGCAGCAGCAGGTTCGGCTATATCGACGACAAAAAAGCAGAGGAAACCGTATGAACTACCCCGTAAAAGTAAAAAAGGTCTTTAACCGTATTCGTTATCAGGCGCACGACGTTTGGCAGAACCTTCGGCTGCTCAAAAAAAATATTACCTGTCTCGTGCGCAATATCGATGATATGGGTATGTGTGTCATGCGCAGCCGCCAGATCGTGCAGGGGCTGGGGGCCAATGACGGGAGCAGAAAATGAACCAGAAACGATTTATACTCTTTCTTCTGTTGTTGATTCTGATATTTTCAGGGGGTATTTTCTACGCGCTCGATGCGACGGGTAT
Organism: Leptospiraceae bacterium; assembly: GCA_016788945.1. Classification (GTDB taxonomy): domain Bacteria; phylum Spirochaetota; class Leptospiria; order Turneriellales; family Turneriellaceae; genus Turneriella. Next base: position 2,019 of record JAEUSA010000265.1, on the reverse strand, counting down.
CGTGCGCGCGGCAGATATTCTGCCCTTTTTGGCGCCGAAGAATCCGCTGCGCATTGAAGATAAAGATTATCCTACGGAAGTGGAAAAGGTCGAGTTTCAGAAGTGGGAACAAAAACTGATCGAACGCGAAGAGATGCTTGCCAAACGTGAGGCGGAGATCAAAGGTCGTGAAACGGGCAGCGAAGACCAGAAACGCGAGTTAGAAGAAATGCGTAAGGCGCTGCGGGCCGAGAAAGAAAAGTTCTCTGTTGCGCAAAAAGAATGGGAAGATCGCCAGAAAAAGGTGAAAGACCTTGCCGAAAAAGTGCGCAACATGCCGCCGCAGAAGGCGCAGGAGATGATGCAGAGCTGGCGTGACTTCGACATCATCGATGTGATGCGCCAGATGGATAAAGATGCGGAAACCGAAGGTACGGCGTCTATCGTGCCTTATCTGTTAACGTTGTTTCAGCCCGATCGCCGCGCCGAGATCACGCGCAAGATGATGTTGCCGGCACTCACGCGTGCCGATGCTGCCGAAGAAGAAGACGAAGCCGATAAGCCCTGAGCGATTCAGGGCTGGCACTTTTCAAACGGCGCGTTATAGTCAGAATACTTGCCCGTTTCGTGGTTTTTTCCATGCATCGGAATCGATAGCCCTTTTTTGTCGAGCCGCCACATGATCGGGTCACTGCCTTTCGGCGCAGAATAAGGTACTTTGCCTTTGAATTTGATCGTGAGTACCGTACCCGTTTTGGTGCCGGTAAATCTCACGGCGCGTACCTTGGTCTCGTCCTCATAGTCTGCACTCGTATAAGAGCCGCCGGTAATGCGATTTGCCTCAACGCTGAAGCGGACGGTTTCTTTGCTTTTGAGCCCGGCATTCTCAAAACAGTATTTGTCTTTTGCTGCCAGTGGCAGAGCCAAAAGGAAAAATAGTACAACGGCAGGAGCGGAAAATTTCATGGCGGCGATTCGCGAATTGCTTTCACGCCGCCAAGCGTAAGCTATCGGGGGTCTATCCGCAATGGACGCAGACTGTGGTGTAAGGTAGCGCCGTAAGTCTTTCTGCGCCGATTGTGCTGCCGCACTTGCTGCACACATGGTACTGCCCCTGAGCAATGCGGCTGAGTGCGTGGTCGATATCTTGTAACTCTTTGCGCTCTTGCACGTCGAGACCATCCAAAACAGCGTCGTCGGTACGTTCTGAAAGCGCCTCTTCGCTATCTTGGTCGAGCGGTTTGCCGTCGCGGCGAATATGCGCTTCGATGCGGCCGACGCGGGCAGTGAGTCGATTGCGCATGTCTTCGAGCGTCTTGCGGGCAATAGTGGTGTCCATGAGGCTTGATGGAAGAGGGCGGGAATCTGTAAACAGAAAAAGACTAATTTGTCTGTTATTTGCCGAGCGTGCCGATGCGGTAACGATCGAGCAATCGCTCGGCCTTGCGCGAGTGTTCTTCACCGGTCTGTGGTTTTTTATGCCACTGCTTTGTCGCGTCGCTGCCGCAGTGGCGGGTAATATCGTAATCAAAATCTTCGTGGCGCTTCAGGTATTTCGTAACGTCGTACACCACATCATCAATAATCAGCCAGCAGCTGGCTGCAGTTTTGTGGCTTGCAACCTGAGCCGCGGTGTAGGTTGTTTTTGCCGCGAGCGGCAGCGCGAGCAGTGTAGTGAGCAAAAAAAATCTTACCATGGTAGAAACTCCTCGGTTTCGATATTTGCGCCGTCAACACCTGCACGGTTGAGAGCATGGCGGATGTAACGCATAAATCGCGGCGGACCGCATACGATAAACTGTGCTTTCGGATTCTCTGCCGCCACCGCCAGCACGGCGTGAAGATCGGGCAATGTGCGGGGTTGTGTCAGCAGAGGCACTTCAGCAAAACCGTTCGGTGGCGCGCCCGCATAGGGCTTAAGCGGCAGCTTCTGTTCTTCGCGCTCAAAGAAGTGAAAAAGCGTCACGCGGCCGTGTGGATAGTGCGCAAGGCAGGCCGCATATCCCGCGAAGGGAGCGATGCCGATTCCGCCGGCGATCC
>JAEUSA010000262.1 GCA_016788945.1 Leptospiraceae bacterium | reverse complement strand
GGCTTTGCCGGCACTGGCCCCGCGGCGAATCAAGCCCTGGAGCTCAAAATCGGCAAGAATTTCTGCGCCAGCATACAGCGGCCGCTCTACCGGCGAGAGTATCGCGACCGGAACATCCCGGTCGGTAATCATAACGGACTCACCCGCCCTTACCTGATCAAGGAGCGAGCTAAATGCGCTTTTTGAGTGAGATATAGTAGACTGAATCATAAGACTATTTTAGTCATTATAAAACGACTCGTCAAGTGTTTCTTCGCTCGTTGCCGATCTTACCGAGCGCGTTTAAATGTACGCAACTTGCATTGACGCAATACCGCAATACGTTTAAGGACGTTTATGGTCAACAAACAACAAAGCGGCATATACGCCGCGCTGCTGTTCGCCGTGGCGCTGAATACAACCGGTGCACAGAACTACTCCGAATGCCAGGCGCCCGATGCGCACATGAACCCCAAGTGCAATGGCAGTGCGCCTGCGACGCCGACCGTCTCTGTGGGGGGCACATACACCGTTCAGGGTACTTCACCCGAGGGTGGCAAATATGAAGGCACAGTCACCATCAGCGGCGATTCCCAAAGCGGATATCAGTTCAACTGGACTATTGGCGCCGAGCAGTACTCTGGCACCGGAAAACTCGAGGGCAACACGCTTACCGTCGATTGGGGGGCTGCTGAGCCGGTGGTGTATAAGGTGAGCGAAGGCGGCGGCAAACTCATCGGCAAGTGGGGTAAGAAAGGCAGGGGTAAAGAGAAACTGACGAGGCAGTAGTGCGCCCTCGAATGCGGCAAGAATGACATCCTGTCAGCCGCAAAACTGGGCGCATCCATGCGCCCTCGGCAGGAATCGAACCTGCGCACATGGCTTCGGAGACCAACGCTCTATCCACTGAGCTACGAGGGCAATTTGCGTGTTATGCGCATGCGCAAAGCGCGTGCGCGAAACACGCTGTCATTACATTTCGCTCAGCTTGCGCACGGCCCCCGATTCGAGTGCCGCGCGCTCAACCGCCTCGGTCACCTTTTGGTGCACTTCGGGGTTTAAAAGTGCCGGCACCAGTTCTTGCCGGTCACTGTTGGCGAGAGAGGCAATCGCCTGCGCAGCGGCAATTTTCATGCGGTTGTTGATGCGCGAAGCGCGTGCATTGAGCGCGCCTTTGAAAATACCGGGAAAAGCAAGCGCATTATTTACCCCGCGGCCATCGGCGGCAAACGCCGCGCCCGCTTCGATCGCGAGTTCAGGCTTGATTTCGGGGTCGGGGTTTGACAATGCCAGAATAATCTGGCGGTGGCGAATCATTTCGGGTTTGATGAGATTGGGCACGCCGGTGGTAGTTACCACAACCTGCGCCTGCTGCATCAGGTCGATCAGCGTGAGCGGGGTACCGCCCATTGCCGACAGCCGCTGTTTCGCTTCTTCATTGATATCGGCGCCATAAATCGTTTCGACACCAAACGCCTTAAGCAGGCGCGCAATGCCGTTTCCAGCGGCGCCGAGCCCGACAATGCCTACCGATAAGGCGCGCAAATCATCGCCGACATAACGTGTGGCGTTGAGCAGCGCCGCGAGCACGACGGTCGCCGTACCATGCTGGTCGTCGTGCATGATCGGCATGTCGAGTTTTTGCATCAGCGCCTCTTCGATGGCAAAACATTCGGGCGCCCTAAAGTCTTCGAGTTTGATGGCACCAAACGACGGTGCAATGTTGACGATGGTATCGATGCAGGTCTGGATATCTTTCGAGTCTATCAGAATCGGTATACCGCTGATGCCGACGAGTTTGTTAAACAAGACGGATTTACCCTCCATGACGGGCATGCCCGCGCGCACGCCGATGTCACCGAGCCCCAGAATCGCGGTACCGTTCGTCACGATCGCCACCGCGTTGCGCACATAGGTATAGTCATACATCAGGTCGGGTTCTTTTTGAATCGCTCGACAGACCGCAGCGACACCCGGCGTATAGATGCGGCGGATATCCCCCGCATTGTCGATCGTGACCCGGCTCTGCATCGCAATTTTGCCGCCCTTGTGCAGATCGAGCACCGCGTCAGAAACAGAATCGACCTGAATGCCGTCAAGTTCGCCCACCGCGTGCAGAATATTCTGCATGTGCTGCTGATCGCGCACGTAGATTTCGATCTCGCGCAAATTGCTTTGGCCCGCGCGCTTGACGAGCTTCAGGTCGCCGATATTGCCGCCGTGCATGCCGATCGTCGTGAGTAGTTTGCCGAGATAGCCGGGCTTGTCGGTAATATAACAACGTAGATTCTTGATCAGGTTGTCGGTGGATTTTTCGTACAGCATGAATTCAGGATATAAAACAAATCTTGAACAGGTCGAAAACAGATTTAAGAGGTGTCTCTCGCGTGCGCTGCAGGTCGGGAAAAACGCGCGCGAGCATAATGCGCTACGATTTTCTGTCGAAAATCGCACGCAAAACGGCTAAGAAGCCTGCATTCTGCTCACGCAAAGAGCGTTTTTCGAAAGAGAATGCAAAATACGATAAGTTCTGACGACCTGCTGCACACCCCTATCGGTTGACACAGCTGCCAAAATTCATGCTCGGGTACATGCTTAAACCAACCCTTCTGCTGCGCATTGCCGCAGTGTTGACTCTACTTACCGCCGCCGGCCATACGTTCGGCACATTCGCGCCGGTACCGCCCGAACAAACCGCGGTACAAAATGCGGTGAACGTGATGCAATCCACATTGGTGCCAATGCCCGTCGGCAAAGCGCAGACCTTCGGCGATATTTTTTTCGGCAACAATATTCTCGTGAGTGTGTTTCTCTTAGTAGCGGGTTTGATCCTGCTGATGACGGCAAAGACCCCGTCCCAAGGCAGACACCGTGGAATTATCACCGTTGTGGCGCTCGGTCTTGCGGCAGTCGCCATCATCAGTGGACGGTATTTCTTTCCGCTGCCCGCGATCTTCACGGGACTCGCGGCGATTTTTTCCCTCGTATCAGCCAAAGTGGCAGAGTAAAAAAGAATTTTCGTAAAAGGGATTTCCAGCCTGTTCGAAAGACCCACGCGGGCACATGACGGCGCCGGATAAAACCCCTGCGGATATGAATGGCCGAAGAGACGCGGACGTCCCGGAGGTCGGCGACACCACAGTGCACGACAAGGTCGAGCGCCGCAAGACGCGCACCGTCATGATGGCGGGCGTGCCGATTGGCTCGGGCCACCCAATTCCCGTGCAGTCGATGACCAAGACAAAGACCGCCGACTGGAAGGCGACGGTCGAGCAGATACTGCGCTATGAAGAAGCGGGCTGCCAGATCGTACGCTGCACCGCGAACGATGAAGACGCGGCGAATGCCCTCAAGAAAATAAAAGAAAACATCCATATTCCAATCGTTGCCGATATTCACTTTCAGCACAAACTCGCGCTTATCGCGGTCAAAAGCGGCGTCGACAAAATACGCATCAACCCCGGCAACATCGGCAACAAAGAAAAAGTCTCTGAGGTGCTCAAAGCCTGCAAAGATAACGGCATTCCGATTCGTATCGGTGTGAACGCAGGCTCCTTAGAGAAAGACATCATGCGCAAAGTGGGATATCCCACCTCTGATGGCATGGTCGAATCGGCGCTCAGGCACATTGAAATCTGTAATGAACACAACTTCGACGATGTGATCGTTTCGCTCAAGTCGAGCGACGTGTTTATGATGATGGAAGCATACCGCAAGCTCGCGAAGCTGTGCGACTACCCATTTCACCTCGGCGTCACCGAAGCGGGCACGAGCTGGCAGGGCACGATCAAGTCATCGATCGGCATCGGCGGATTACTTGCTGAAGGAATCGGCGACACGATTCGCGTGAGCCTCACCACCGACGGCGC
>JAEUSA010000211.1 GCA_016788945.1 Leptospiraceae bacterium | reverse complement strand
CAATTTCCCGGTCTTTATCATCGAACGCCCCTGAATCGATGGCCTTGCGGTAGCAGGTGCGGGCAAGTTCTTTCGCTCCCAGCTGTTCATGGCATTCGGCAAGGTAGATATAGGCCCGTGGGGCGAGGTCGACATCCTCTGAAATTGCCGTGAGCTTCAACACGGCATCGTCATATTTCCCCTCGTCCATGAGTTTCTGCACCGTATGGAACGGGTTGCTCTTGCGCAACGTCAAAAGCCAAGCCAACAAAGCGGCCAAAAACACAATGCCTAAGACGACAAAATACAACATCGACTCCTCTTAGTATCGGCTGAAACAGCACAGCTTATAGCACAACAATTTATTGTATACCCTGAATCCTTTCGTTATTTTGTCCGTAAATGGCGATGGCGTCCCTGTTACGCAGTACTCCGGCCGCAGAAGGCCAGACAGTTAACACCCTGCTCGCGCGGGTGCCCTCTTATGTCACGCGCAGCCAAAAGGCGCTCATCAAAAAGGCCTTCTTGCTCGCCGAAGATGCCCACAAATTCCAGAAACGGCTCTCTGGCGAACCTTACATTATTCATCCGCTTGCGGTGGCGCACACGCTCGCCGATCTTGGGCTCGACCATGAGGTAATCTGCGCAGGTCTCTTACACGACGTGCTTGAAGATACCTTTATCAAGCCCGAATATATGCGCCAGGAGTTCGGCGACACGATTACCTACCTTGTCGAATCAGTTACCAAAATCTCGGTCCTGAAAACACAGAGCGCGGAAAACAAGCAGGCGATCAACATCCGCAAGATGATTATGGCGACGATTCGTGACAGTCGCGTCATTCTGATCAAACTTGCTGACAAACTGCACAATATGCGCACGCTCGGCTTTCATTCGACCTCAAAGGGCATGCAGATTGCGCGCGAGGTACTCGAAATTTACGCGCCACTTGCCGGTCGCCTCGGTATCTATAAAATCAAGTCGGAGCTCGAAGACCTTGCGCTCTATCATCTCGACCGCACAACATACGCGATGATCAAAGACAAGGTCGCCGAAAAAAAAGGCCAGCGCGACGGCCGGGTCGCGATGGTCATGTCGCAGCTCAGCCAGCATCTGAAAGATTCTAAAATAAAGGCCACCGTCGAAGGGCGCTCGAAGCATTTTTATTCGATCTATAACAAAATGCAGGAACAAAAAAAATCCTTCGAGGATATTTATGACCTAACCGGCGTTCGCGTACTCGTCAATGAAGTGCCTGATTGTTATACCGTACTCGGGTTGGTGCACACGATGTGGACGCCGATTCCCGGGCGTTTCAAAGACTACATTTCTGTACCAAAATCGAACGGTTACCAGAGCTTGCATACCACGGTCATCGGTCCGGGCGGTCAACCTGTCGAGGTGCAGATACGCACATGGCAAATGCATAAGGTTTCCGAATTCGGCATTGCCTCACACTGGGCGTATAAAGAAAAACAGGGCCCGGATAATGCATTCCAGTCGCAGTTTCTCGATCTGCAGAACATGGCGATATCTGACGACGAGACCGATTCGGGTGAATTTTATCAAGAGCTCGTTTCGAACCTCAGCCAAACGAACGAAGTTTATGTCATATCACCCAAGGGAAAAATTTTCACGATGCCCGAAGGTTCATCCGTGCTCGATTTCGCCTTCCGGATCCATACCGATATCGGTTTGCGCTGCGCCGGTGCAAAACTTGGCGACCGGCTCGTGAGTATTCGTACTCCGCTGAAAAACGGTGACCAGATCGAAATTATTACGAACAGCAGCGTTAAACCTTCGCTGAACTGGTTGAATTTTCTTCGCACACCGCATGCGCGGGCCAAGCTGAAAGGTTTCTTCCGCAAGCAGGATGCCACTCTGGCGGAAAAACTCGTCGAGAATGAGAAGAAGGCGCCCGCCGATTCGAGACCAAATCGGCCACCGCGTGCAGAAAAACTGGGTGCCACAGTTACCGCGCAACCGGGCTTACGCAAGATTGAATGGAAGGGCGAAACGCAGATGCAGGTGAAATACGCACAGTGCTGCAACCCAACCCCGCCCGACAGCATTGCCGGCTTTATTTCACGGCTTGGTGTGGTTTCGGTACACAAAAAAGGATGCCCGTCGCTGGCAGACCTCAGCGAGAACCCTGATCAGGCAGAACGGCTGATTCCGCTGAAATGGGTCGGCCATAATACCGGCCGGCAGGCATCGATTGAAATCCGCGGCATCGACCGCCCCCAAATCTATCTGGATATCGTAAAGCAGCTGGCGCAGAGTGGTGCGAATATTATCGAAGCGCTCGCAACAACTTCTGAAGCTGGCGGCATCCGCGACAAATTTGTCATTGAGGTCGATTCCGATGACCATCTCAACAATATTCTTAAAGAAATGACCACGGTCGATGGCGTCGAAGCAGCCGATGAGGTTGCGGTATAGTTATGCGACGCGTTCTGTAACCAGTTCGGTCTGCACTCGGCTGCGTAGATAATCCGCGAGAGCAGCTGCAGATCGGAAATTGTACAAACGGTGTTTCATCTGCGCCCATTGAGGGGTATCGCGCAGGTATTGCGTGAGGTGTTTGCGCATCAGAATGGCCGCAGGTTCGTCACCATAAAAAATCCGCATATCATCGAGATGGCGCAAAATCATCGGCAGTCTGTCGGCAAAAGACAACGCTGCGCGATCGATACCCGCGAAAAGCCAGGGGTTGCCGATCGCTCCGCGACCAACATAAACACCCGCAACGCCGTAAGTTGCGATTTTCTCCTGTGCTTCGGCAAAGCTGGTTACATCGCCGTTGCCGAACACCGGGATTTTTCGTGCGCGCGCTATTTCGCCAATACGCTCCCAGTCGGCGCGCCCGGTATAAGCCATTTCTTTTGTGCGACCGTGTACCGCGATGGCCCAGACACCTTCCGCTTCGAGCATTGCGCTCATCTCCATATAGTTGAGCGATTCGTGATTCCAGCCGAGGCGAATTTTTGCCGAAATGGGTAACCCGGTTTCGGCAATCAACCGGCGGATTATGGTCTGCACTTTATCGGGGCAGCGGAGTAATCCCGCACCCGAACCCGAGCCCGCCACAGTGCGCACCGAGCACCCCATGTTGAGATCAATACCATCGGGGTTGAGATGCAGCACGCGCGACACCCCGCGCAGAATAATTTCCGGATTATTGCCAAATATCTGAAAAATGACGGGGCGCTCGGACTCTTCGTAGCGAAACAGTTGAATTGCTTTCGGGTTTGATCGGAATAAGTGTTCGGTAGAAACAAATTCGCTGATGCTCATCGCTGAACCCATTTGCCGGCAAAGTTTGCGATAAGGCGAATCGGAAAACCCTGCCATCGGCGAGAGCACGATTCCCGAATTCCCGATTTTATCGACAAGCGTGCGCATCAGCTTTGGACCGAATAAATTTCACGCAAAATCGCTTGAGCGGCCTGTGCGGCATCAGGGGCTTCCGTGATCGGTCGACCGACGACAATATTTGTCGCTCCGGCTTCAATCGCCATACGTGGCGTCACAACCCTTTTCTGGTCATGGCTAGCGGCGCCACCGGGTCTGATGCCGGGGTTAACCAGTATTGCCTCGTCGCCATAATGTCGCCGTAATTCGGCGGTTTCCATTCCTGAGCAAATCAAGCCGTGCGCACCGGCCTCGAGCGAGAGTTTTGCCCGCGCATTGACCGCAGCGAAATCACTCGCGTCGCTCGTGAGCACCGTAACGTTTAGCAATTTCATCGAGCTGCCGCAGGCCTTCAAGGTCTCACGCGCCGCGTTAATCTGGGGTGGTTGCGTAAACAGGGTCAGATAATCGACGCCGAGTTTCGAGACAGAAGCGACGGCTTTTCCGACAGTTTCAGGAATATCATTGATCTTCAGGTCGAGAAATATCTTCTTTTTTCGTTTCAATAGTTCTGCGATCAATGCGTTGCCTTCGGCAAAATACAATTGCATGCCCACTTTGTAGAAATTAACGGATTCACCTATGGCCTGCACATAACCGAGCGCCGTGGCGGCGTCAGGTACGTCGAGAGCGACTATGAGTTTTTCGGACGCGGGTAACATGCCGGCAGGTTGACCTCAGGTTCTAATACAGTACGGTAGCTTTGAACACGGGAGTGAAATCGTGAAACGAATAACTCCGCACTGGATGATTGATGTTGATATAGTCGTAGTATAACGACACGGAAAACATAAATGATTGCGCTTCGGGCCGGCGCACCTTGCCTTTGAAATCAAAAAGCAAATTGAGCTCCGAATGCACTAAGGCAAAAGAATCTGTCGCGGATTGATAAATAGCCACGGGTAATGTCACGACAAGCTGCGAAGCAAAATAGTCGAACCAGTAAAAGAAGCCCTGTGCACGCAACCTACCCGTTATGGCATGCGCAGATTTATCGGCCCCCGCAATAAGAAATCCTTGGTGCGCAACACCGGCGCCGAGCCCCACAGCCCATAATTTACCCGACCAGCTGAGGTAATCTACATCCAGCAGACCGAAGTTATAGAGATAAATTCCTTTACCTTTGAGAAACGAATTATCGCCAGAAAAATAGCTGTTCGAATGCGCAATGTCAGATAGCAATAACAGACGCGTACTGATTTCGCGTTCGCCGCTACCGCCGGTGAAATAGAGCGGCGCACGAACATAGTTGCTCTGCGGATTTGTATTGTAGCCAATACCGGCCTCGATTCCGAGGTAACCGTCTTCAGGCCCGTCTTCCATCTGCTCGGCGGCAAGCCGCGCGCAGTGTATCAAAAAAAACAAACAGGTTCTGAGCAGCAGCTTTTTCATTTTGCCGGCAGGTTTTGCAGATCTTTTTCCGTTACGATGGCCGCCGTCAGTTCGACCTCGGTTACCTCAACGTATTCCACCGGCGGTTCATCGATATGCGCCCCGCTGGGTTTTTCTGCAGCAGCTTCGGGCGCGGCTTGTGCGGTTTGCATACTGAGCGCCCGGAAGTCGGGAGCGGTAAGAATTTCCTGTAATACACTCCCGGATTTTTCAAATTTTTTGGTGAGTTCGCGCTCCCGGTTCAGTTCATTCTGCAAACTCTCAATGGTTTGCTGCATTTGTCTGCGAACGCGTTCGACATCGTCACGCGTCGTACGGTCTTCTTCGACTACGCGCAGGTACGGGCGCGGTAAAGGGGCATCGGGTATGCGCAACTCGCTCATAAGGTCACTCGTATGAATTTGTGCTCAACAGGCAGCTCGTTTTGGTCACCCTCGCGCCGGTCCATACTGGTCGATGACAGCGGACATCGTGTCCTTCGGTCAACGAATTTCCCCCGCCGCAGAATCCGCAGGCGTCCTCTACCCCCGCTGACGTGCCCGGCGAATGTCAGATAGATACGGCGGTGGGCGGGCGCTGAACGAAAACGCGGTATATCACCGCGGTATGCCTGCCAAGTTTCCAGCAGTGATTCGCCATCGGTATCCAGAAATAATTCCATATGGTTGCGCCGGTCTTTTAGCGCATAATAGTGGTAGGATAAAGTAAACTCACCGCGCATTTATCGTGCGGCGGCCTGTTCCCTACCCGAAACTTCGGTGCGGCCCGCCGAATGCAGGCGAGTCAGCCTTGCAAAACGGGCGGCTCCCCATTCGATAATCTTGCGAGTGATCGCCGCTCCGCTTTCCCCGGCTGCTTTAAACAACTGCGGGAACATGCTGATCGGGGTAAAGCCGGGTAACGTATTGATTTCGTTGAGAAATAAAGCGCCGGTATCTTTATCGAGGAAAAAATCAATGCGGGCAAAACCCTCACCGCGAACAGCGGCAAACGCCTCGGTAGCAAGGCGGCGAATGGAATTTTCAAGCTCCGCATCGATTGGGGCTTTCAGATGCAACGCAGCGCCGTCGGGGTCAATGTATTTGGCTTCGTATGAATAGAAATCGTGTTTAACGACAATTTCGCCGACGCCCGAGGTGATGTAGTGCGGATAATTTCCCGCAACCGCAATCTCGAGTTCGCGCACACTGAGTCCCTGCTCACAGAGCAGGTGGTCATCGAACCGGGCAGCATCGGCGAGCGCGGCAGGTAATTCGGCCGCGCTCTTCACTTTGTGCACGCCGACAGAACTACCCATGTTGCATGGTTTGATGAAAACGGGATAACCAAAACCCTTACGTATTTGCTCGTCTATATCGGATATGCGTGCAGCCTCTTCTCCCGAAATGACGAAATAACGCACCTGAGGAATGCCATTCACGGCAAACAGCGCCCGCATCAGGGCTTTATCCATGCAAACCGCAGATGTGGCCACACCTGCGCCCGCATAGGGTAATCCGAGAACTTCAAAGTAACCCTGCAATGAACCGTCTTCTCCCGCTGTACCGTGTACAATGGGAAACGCGAAATCGACTTGGATGGCGTTGCTTGCCGAGCGCAGAATAACACCGCTATCGGTGCGCGTCAGCGCCGACGGATTGCTCAGATTCTCAGCAGGTAACTTACCGACACGGTTTTGCCAGTGCCAGATGCCGTCGCGGGCGACATAGACGGGTATGACCGTAAACCCCGCTTCTGCGATGGTTTGTTCAAGGTAGGTTGCTGATACACATGAAACCTCGTGCTCGCCAGATTGACCGCCATAGACAAGCGCAACGGTCTGTATCTTGCGTGCTCCCTCGCCGTTTGCCGAGGAGGAAGCTTGCATGGTTGGCATATGAGCTGAGGCGTGGTTTATTGTGGCAGTTGCGATTCGTTCTCGTAGATTTTGAAGAACTGGTCGAGTGTGGCGAGTTTGAGAATGTTGAGTACGTCTTCGGTGAGACCCAGGAGTCCGAATTTGCCACCCTGAGTTTTCATCTTTTTTTGTCCCGCGACAAGGGCACCGACGCCCGATGAATCGATATAGTTAACATTGCTCATGTCGATAATGAGCGATTCGACTTCGCCCTCATCGATCAATTCAAATACGGAGCGTTTGAGATCACCCACGTTGTAGAGGTCGACGTCACCCATGACCTTGACGATCTTATGGTTGCCTATGTCTGCGAATGCTATGTCCATGTGCGTTTAGACGAAAATTATTCTGCTTTTACGGTTAAATCTCCGCTGACTTTCACTTCGCCTTTATCATTGGCTGCTGTCAGAGAGACCATGATCAGTTTTTCGCCATTTTCCTCTTTCTTTTTCTTTACCTTGCCCGTAAACACCATTGTTTCACCCGGCAGGCTCATGCCTTTGAATTTTACACCGAAAAATTTCACCTGCATAGGCGGTACCCAATTCGTGACCTGACGGCCCATCAATGCCATAATATACATACCATGCGCAATAGTCCCCGGCAGACCGGCGGATTTAGCAAATTCCACATCATTGTGAATCGGGTTAAAATCTCCCGATGCCCCCGCGTAACGTACGAGATCCATCTGCTGAATCGGCCCTACGCGCAGCTCAGGAATATCCTGACCTTCGTTCCATGCGCTGTACTGAATCTTATTCATATTACATGCCCTCCGGACGGATGACAATCGCCATTTCGGCCTCAATAAAAACTTTGCCCTTGCCGTCGCTGTAGGTGTTTTTGAACGTCACCATGTTCATTTTGCCGACCTTTACGTCGATAACTTCAACCTGACAGCTGACCGTGGTGCCCGGATAAATCGGCTCGAGGTAGGTATATTCTTCTTTCATATGGAGCAGGCGTTTGGTATCGATGCCAAAGGACTCGATATCGCTCCAGAATTTCTCGCCGTAGCCCCAAAAGGTAAATGCCGTCTGAAATGTCAGCGGAATGGGGGTATCGCTGTAGCCGGCCGCCTTGGCGGCAGTGGTATCCCAGTAGATGGGATTTTTCTCGCCGATTGCCTGCAGAAATTCTTTAACTTTGCCGCGCTCGACGTGAAACGTGAACGGGTCCATTTTGCGGCCAACGATATCTTTGCTGAGTTCAGCCATACGCTGCAATCAAGATTGAAAAGTGGCCGTCAAGTGAAAGCACAAGATACACGGGGTGGCAATGGAATCCCGTGTGCCTTTTGCCTATTTTGCTTCGACCCGGTTTCGGCCGCCATGTTTCGCGGCATAAAGCGCTTGGTCTGTGCGCTCGATGAGATGCTTATTTTCGTGATCTGCGTCGAAGTCGAATGTCGCCACACCCACAGAAACCGTGACTTTGAGGATTTTTTCCCCTTTGTCAGAAGGATTCTTTACCGAGAGTTTTTCTATCTTCTCGCGGTATTTCTCGGCTATTGCGAGGGCTTCATCGCGAGTGCGGCCGGGTGCAATCAGCGCAAATTCTTCACCACCATATCGCGCGGCGACGTCGTTTCCTTTGGCGGTCTGAATCAGTACCTTGGCGACTTCTTTGAGCACGAGGTCGCCGATTTGGTGGCCGTATGTATCGTTGAACTTCTTGAAATGATCGATGTCGGTCAACAACAGACTCAGAGGTTTATTCGTTTCGCGCGAAAGCTCCATCTCTTCGCGCAGGCGCGTCTGGAAAAAATGGTGGATTTTCAGTTTCGTCATCATGTCGACCGTTGCCAGTTCATATAGCCGAGCATTCTCCACGGCAATGGCGGCAAGCGACGCGAGGTCTGACAAGAATGCTTTCTCTTCGGCGAAATAAGCTTCGCCGTCAGATTTTGGTCCCATGACGAGAATACCATTAATGCGACCCTTCGCTTTGAGAGGAATCAACAACAGTTCACTGCTCAGTTTTGACAGCTGTTTGATTACATCGCGGTAACTAACCTGCGCAAGGCTCGAATGGTCGGTCGCGTCGGCGATGTTTTTAATCTCGGTAAGGGTGAGCAGTGTAGGGTATTCTGAAAGTAATTTGATGATATCGCTCTTGTAAGGTATGAAAAAAGCAGAAGGATCATCGATTTCAAAGCCAACGACATTCTCGTTGAGCACGAGACCGTGGTGATCGATTTCTGGAACGAGATATATGCCTGCCTGTAAACACCGGCTCTGCGCAATCGATACATTGAGAATGGAGTCAATCAGCGAACGCAGGTCAAGATTAGAATTGAGCGCCTTAGAAAGTTCGATCAGCTGTTTCTGGCTGTGTATTTTTCGTTCATAGTGCTCTATGAAGGTATCTGGCTGCGATAGGGCCGTGGGTTCTTGCACCCGACACCGAACCCAAAGTCAGACTGCGCGCACAAGCAAAAATTGCGGCAGGGTCTTCAGTCCGGGGACATATGTTACAGTGGGATTGCTAAGATAAGCGCCCGCCCTTTAACGGTTTTTACCACAAAACTTAGTTAGGGGGACGGGCAAATGTACGATTACCAAGAAATCTATCTGCGCATAAAGCGCAATTTTCGTTACTACAAGGGGTCGCCGATAGTACGGTTGCGGGCCATGCTGTTGTTACGGGTTTTGACTGGCATCAACAATGGACGCTCTGTGGAGAGCGCCGCTGAACTGCAGGGGGTGCGGCGACAGTATGTCTATTTCTGGCTGCGTCGCATAATGGCAGCCGACTTTGATCTGGCTTGCTTAAAGGGCATTTCGAAACGACCACATCGCTCACCGAATGCGACCCCGGCGAGCGTAGTTAAGAGGATTTTAGAAATCCGCAAGTTTGATGATTCTGGCGGGCATACAATTGCACTAATCTTGCGGCGGGATTCGGGTATTCCCATTGCAGGTTCTACGGCATGCGCGGTTCTGAAGCGTGAAGGTGTAAGCAACGTCTACCGCTACCACAAGCATAACGAGCACACCAAGCGGTATAGTGCAGAAAACCCTTTAAATACGGTGCAAACTGACAGCGCCTGGACCGGATTTGATGACAACAACGGTAATCGGGTTTATTATTTTCCGGTCATTGACGACTGTTCGCGGGTCGCCACAGTGCATGTATGTGATTCAAAATCGGGCGATGAGGCGGTCATAGCAATGCAGCGTTTTATCGACACCTATGGAAAACCAGAGCAGGTTCAGACCGACAACGGAGTTGAATTTACCAACAGGTTCACATCCCGCCGGAGACTGAGTAGTGACAAGGCTGGCACCTATGCGTTGTTTGAGCAATTCCTGTTTGCGCAGGCAATTCCACACCGTTTGATACGGGTGCGGACACCCGAGCACAACGGCAAGGTTGAGAGATTCAATGCAACGCTTAAGCGATTTCTACAACGCCGCGCAAGACATGGGATGACGCTCCAACAATTTCAAACCCTGATCGATCAGTACCTGGTTTGGTACAACCGCCAGCGACCACACTGGTCACTGAATGGGTTGACCCCGCATGAACGGTTCTACGGCATCCGGCTGGCGAAGACCGCCTAAGTGTACGATATCTCCCCGGACTCGACAAAATTGCGGCAGGGTAACCTGTTCCGATTTAGGCTTTACGGAGCGAAAAATGGCGACGCACAAAATCTCCCATTCTGACTATTGCGTCATTGCTCTGTGGCAGCCAACGCCAGGCAAATTCAAACACGTGAAACAGACCGGGTGAAACGTCGAGTTCGACGGCTACACG
>JAEUSA010000160.1 GCA_016788945.1 Leptospiraceae bacterium | reverse complement strand
ATTCACCGTCAGGGCAACTCGGTAACGGTCACGGCCCCGGACGAAATCAAATACTCACAGGAATCGGTCGTCGAACGCGTGCATATCCACAAAGACAATCCGCTGAAAAGCGAACATATGCACTTCTATAATTGCATCATCGGCAGCGAACAGCCGTTGGTGACCGGCGGCGCGGATCTCGAAACCCTCAAGATCGCCTTAGACAGTGTCAGACAGATTACAGGTTAACTAAAGCGCAGTAAAACTGGCAATCGCCAGCTTGATGCTGCGGATATCGGAATCGGCGGAAATACCCGCGACGGCACCACTTGCATAACTGTAATCACCGGCATCGCCAAAAGTGCCGTTGTTGTTCTGATCGACGGTGATCGTCAATGAATATGTTCGTGTCCCCCGCGTCAGGTAGAGCGGATACAGCATGCGGCCTGCAGCATCGGTTTTTTCGGCTGCGGTTGCAAGCGTCGCCGTGCCTGCATTGTCGGTATATTGCACACGAACCGGACGCTGCGCGGCGAAACCAGAAAGATCGAGCATCAGCAGAGGTTTGCCGTCGTTGATTTTGTCGTCACCCGGCGGCGTCGAATCGTATGTACAGCGAATATGGTAAACCGCAGCGGACACAGCGATCAGATAGAACGTTATTAATCTGCTGGAAAACAGGCTCCGTCGCGGCGTATTCGGTGTTTTCGGTTGTTTTCCCATCTTTATGCAACTTGTCTGTACGGCATACGCGAGTTTTGTTTGGTAAATGCAGTCAGGTGCTTCAGCTCTGCTTCATTTCCCGCAGACCGAAATTTGTCATTGCGGCGCTGCATCTCCACGAGAGCGAAAATCCGCCAGAGTTTCTCGCAGATGTACATGCGGTTCACATCGCGTTCAAATTCATTACCGAGTAGCTTTTGTACATTCTGCCATTCTGCCTGTGCTGTTTTTACTGCGTCACCCTGCGTAATGCCTTCAGCCGCAATGTAACGATCGAGCGCCGCATGAACCTTTGGCCGGCGCGCGGCGGCAAGCGCGTGCTCCGCCAAAAGCGCATGCGTACCCTCCCATGTCTCGTTGATGATCGCATCGTTCAGTACGCGCGGTAATACAGTAAAATCGCCGAGAATGCCGTTGCCACCGTGCAGAATGAGCGCTTCTTTTACAATGATCGCGCTATATTGCGTGACCATGGTTTTCAGCAGCGGCACGAGCACGAGTTCCAACGGATCTTCGCCTTCGGCAAGCGCGAAGGCCTTATAACCCGCGAGCGTCAGCGCATTGCGCAGCATGCGTATTTCATCGAGCGTATGCTTCACGCTCGGAAAATCGCACAGTTTAGCGCCGTACGCCTCACGCACCGCTGTATACGCCTCGGCTTCGAGCACTGCGCGCGCAATATGCCCCAGACCGCCGCAGATGACGTGCAGCCGCGAGGTTTTGAGAATATAGCGGATCAAATTGGCGAGACCATGCGCGGGACGGCCAAGCGCCGTCGCCTCGCAATCTTCGTAAATGCTTTCGACGGTAATTTTGCCTTTTGAGCCAATGATATCTTTCTTGCGCAACAGATGACAGCCATTGAGCGAACCGTCGTCTTTCAGCCGCGAGACCAGAAAAAGTCCGACGGTATTCGTGCCCGCGAGTTTTGCGGTAGTGACCCACACGTCACCGGGGTTCGAACAAAACCACTTCTCACCGTTGAGCAAATAGGTACCGTCGTCGCGGCGAGTGGCAATCGTGCGGTTCGCCGCGACGTTGCTGCCGCCGACGCGCTCGGTGACGTATTGCCCCGCCATAAAATGGGATGCCGAATCGGGTGCGGTAAGCAGCGGTAGATATTTTTCTTTCTGCGCATCCGTACCAATCGCGCGTAACGCGTGGATTAATCCCTCTGTCATGGCCAGCGGGCACGCCACACCACATTCGCCGTTCATGTTCGTGAGAATAGCCAGCGACATGCGGTGAATGAGCGAAAACTCGTGTTTCCAGTGCGGTTGGCAGTCGAGATTCACCACACCATAATCATAAAAAATCTTTCGTAGTTCGGTTTGCTCGGGGGCGTAGCACACTTCGTCGATGCGTTTACCCGTACGATCAAACTGTATCAGTTCACCCCATTTACCTTCTTTATGGCAGGCAATGGTGAGATCGTTGACGATACCCCCGGCAAGTTCGCCGAGGCCCGAAATATGTTTTTCAACCGCGGCGACATAGCTGCTCTCCTGATTGGTTATATTGAGTCGCAGCGCCTCAGCAAAGATTTTGGTTTCGGTATAGAAATTTTTCCCCGCCGTGCCGGTATACCCTGTCAGGTCGAAGGGTTTTAGCCCCGGATTATCTTTCGCTGCGGCCACCATAGATATCATGTGTCAGGCAAATGCTTCAAACAGCACGTCAATCATTGGCAGATCGGGATGCGCCTCAGCGCTCAGACTCTGTGCTTCGCCAAATTGGCAATCATGCTGCCCCAAGACCAGCAGAGAATCGCCCCAGCTCAGGGAGAAATTCTCACCCGAAAGAGTGAGTTCTACAGGCCGGCCGAACCAGGTCAGCACACTGAAATCCTCCGAGCCGGTGCGTATCGTCTTACCGGCAGTGTAAGTATGGTAGTGTACCTGAAATTTTTCTGTTAGCAGAGGCGTCTGCATGCTCTGCTTCTGCGGCGTCTGGTCTTTAAGACAGAAAATCGCCTGATCGAGGTGTAACTCGCGACCACGGCCAAAGTCATAAATGCGAAAGGTGTAATCTGAAGTCTGTTGAATTTCGTAGAACAAGAGGCGACCGGTGGTACTGTGTACCAAACCCGGTATGAGGGTAATGACATCCCCGCGCTGCGGATGGATCTCGTTAAAGTGCCGCAGCGGTTCGCTCTCATTTTCGAGACTGCGCAATACGGCGGCATCTTCACCCTGTTTGAGCCCCAAGTAAGCACGCGCCGAGGGATCAGCGTCGAGTATCGACCAACACTCAAACTTACCGCCGCCCGGTAGCCCCAGCGCGCGTGCATCATCATCGGAAGGGTGATTTTGCAGCGAGAGAGAATCTTTCGTCGAAAGCAATTTCAACATGAACGGCAGCGCGTCGCGCGACCGACCGTGCTGCGCGAAGAAATCCGCTAAAAGCAGGGCTTGCCCGCCGCTGATCACTCGCACCGGAAATTGCGGCAGCTCGGAAAAAAGGACGTATTCGCCGATTTTTTCCGGTTTGGTATTATGCGCTAACAGATCGAGGTGTCCCCCACCCCATGGTTTGGGTACGGCATAGGGTTCGAGGCGAAATGCGGCGGACGCTTTGCTCACTGTAATCAATCCTAATTTTGCTTTCATGCCTGCGAACAGAATTCTATTGGGCCTGTAATGCAGCCGTCTGTGCATACCCACTATAGCGTTGACCGATTCTACCGTTATGTACTGTGGGCGGCGCTCGCCATTACCCCGTTTGCCTTTTTTTTCAATACCGAACTTTTTCATCTGCTCAACTGCAGACGCGACGCGGTGGCGCTGAACTATTTCTTTCTCACATTGACTTCACTCGCCGACGGCCTGTGGGTGATCATGATTGCCACCGTGGCGCAGAGCCTGAGGCCGCGCAACTTCGGTGTTCTACTTCTGGCGCTCGTGATCGGCAATCTATTGCTGCAAAGCGGAAAAATCTTCATCGATGCCGACCGGCCATTGCGCGCGATCGGTGATTCTGTCTGCATTTTAGGTTACCCGCTTACCTCGCGCAGCTTTCCTTCGGGGCATTCGTTTTCGGCAATTTTGCTGTTCATGTATTTGCGGCCGCGCCATTCTATTCTTGCAGGCTGCCTAGTGCTGATCGTTGCGATTCTGGGTGCGGTTTCGCGCGCCTATGTCGGCGTGCATTTTCCGCGCGATATTATCACGGGTTCGCTGATGGCGGTTGCCGCTTATCTCGCGGCCGAACGATTTGCCCCCCGGTTGCACTTGTGGCAATTGAGCGCGCCGGTACGCAGTGCAGGGCTTATCATCGTCGGTGCCGGCACGGCGCTCATCTATATCTTTGCATACCATGAAAAAACGCGTGAACTCGAAGCGGTACTCACCCCCGCGGCCTGGGTCGTCGCAGCCTATTGGGCCCTGTACTCTGCGTACCGCGTTTACGCCGCTTTCAGGCGGTAGAGCAGCATATCGCGCTTAATGCCCTTAAGCTGCGCCGTATATGGCTGCGGATTGAGTTTCGCCAGCAGGGAATCACCCTCGAGGCGGCGGTAGAGGTCTTCAGAAATTACCGTTTCGTTACCGCCCGCTTCGTTTTGTATGCGCGCCGCCTTATTTACCGTTGAGCCGAAATAATCGAGCCTGTCGTTGAGCGTAAGCGCAAGCGCCGGCCCCTCGTGCAGGCCGATTTTGACCACAAGTTCATGGTCTTTCGAATTGCGGTTGAATTCGCGTATATCGTCGTGAATCGCCGCGGCGGCGCGTAAGGCATCGGCACTGTGTGTAAAGACCGCCATCACAGCGTCACCGATTGTCTTGACGACCGCGCCATGATGCTGGCCAATAATGCGGATCATAATGTCAAAATGCGATTGCACCAGAGCAAAAGCCTCGGCATCGCCGCGCTCTTCATAGAGCTGCGTCGAGTCTTTGAGGTCACTGAAAAAGAACACGGCGTTCTTGATCGCCAGTTTTAGATCGGGGCGCAGAATCTCTGAGGAGAATAGATCGCGAAAGGTCTGCATCGTCGAAACCTCAAATGCCGTGAGCGCCAGATCGTTGTACGAAGGGTGTTCGATTCTGATCGTTTCAACGACCCCCGTATCGTTGTGTATGACAATGTCTTTATCGGCCGCGAAGGCAAGGCCTTCGGGCACGGCAGAAAGCGACAGCCGGTTATTCACGTGGCGCCCCTTCTCGACCGAAATTCCCGCGACATTAACGCGCTCTGCGCGCCGCAGGTTATAGAGCCCCGCAGGCATACCGCCTAAGATGACCTGTTTTTCGCCGGGCAGCACAGTCAGCTGCGCGAAGATATGCGGCGTTTGCCCCGGGTTGCCGCGGCAATACATGACCGGGTTCACCTCGCGCACGCTGCCGTGGGGCGAAAAGCATACCTCGACATTGCGGTCAAATGCGGCGTCATAACGGATGTCGCAAAATTCACAGTGTGCCTCGCCGGTAAGCAGAGATAAATTGCGCGTCTCGGCGTTCGGCGCGCGGCATGCGGGGCAAAGAATTTCCCAATGCATGTCGAAGAGGCCCGCACGCGTAGCCGCGAGCAAAAAAGCGGTCGTCTCGGCGAAATGTCTATGGCTGCGCAGCGCAATCTCTTTCGGGCGTATCTTCTGCACCTGCACGTCGGGCGCGAAAGTAACGTGCTCGGCGAGTGTCTGCGCCGTGGCGGCATCGGCTCCCGACTTTTGGTAACGCTCGGCTAATTCGGTAAATTCCCGGCGTTTTGCCGGTGAAACTTCATAGAACAGCGCAGGGTCATACTGCGACTTTCGCGGAATACGGCTTTCGAGGCTGCGGTAAACCTTGCAATAATCACGAAAAGTATTGCCAAGCAGCAAGCGTCCGACAAGCGGAAAACGCGGCACGAACCGCACTTCGAAAAACAGATCGCAGCCGCGTTCCGTAGGCATCAGGTGAAAGTAGAAACTGAAATATTTAACCGGCCCGGAAATACTCAGTGCTTCGAAGCGCACCCATTGGTTTTCTACCCATTCCCAAGGCAGTTCCCACGCAACGACCTTGAGGCCAAACTTGCGAAACCAAGTCGCCGTCAGTTTCCAGCCGTCATGAATAGTTTCAGGGGCAAACTGTGTGACGGGCTTTTTGGCTTCGCGCGACACAAAGTTATTGCGAATCACGTACGGCCAGACTTCAGCCGCAGTCAGGCTGTAAGAAATCGTTGCCGTGAATCGGTGTTTTTGTGAAGCTTGCCGCAGAGCGACGATGCCTTCTGCCAGACGTAGCGCCTTTTCAATTCCTTTCATTGCGCGGCGCTCCTGAGCATCACTTACACGACTACACGGTGGTAACGCAGAATCAAGTTTTTTATGGCTTCGGATAGCAGCACCGGTGCCTGTTCAAAGGTTTCTTCATGTATCCACAGCCACTCTTTGAACAAGTGTTCGGCAATCGATCGCGTACCGGTCTGCACGGCGAGCACGTGGATGTTCTGCTTGGCGTATTCCTGTGCGAGTTCTTTGAGTTCTTGACTGGCGGGGCTCAAGATCTCTTTCTTCAGCTCTGCTCGCGCGCGGTGCCCGCGAAAATCTGACACCATCACAACAAATTTGGTCACCGCTTCGGGTGAGAATTGTTCGGCGGCATAACGCAAAACCTGCGATTCGGCGATGGTGTCGCCGTTCCAGTTATCGGTCATGCTCTCAAACAGCTGCACTTTATCGCCATCGGCCGGCACTTCGCCCTCGGTCGCAATGTAGCGGTTGATATCAATCGAATGTTTCATGTTTTCGAAATCGGAATAGCCGTAGACTTTGATCGGTATTTTGCGATCCCACAGAATTTCCACGGCGGATTGCAGAGCGATGACGGCAGAAACGGCCGCCTTGAAGTTGAACATCCGCCTACCCTTCGCCAACACGAAGATGAATTCAACCCCCTTGAGTTTATTTTCAGAATGCAGAATGCGCGTGCGGTCAAAAATACGATCGTTACCCGCTTGCGCCTGATAAGTAATATAGCGGCGCGCGTCGACGCGGTGTCCCTGCGCCATCAGCCGCCGCTCGATTTCGGGCTCGGCGTCGAGCGCATTTTCGAGATCCATCTGCAACTCTGACAGCATCTTGCCGAACACGTCGTAGAAGTCGTCGAGTGAATAGCCCATGTGGTATTCCCACTTCGGCTTGTATTTTTTTAAGAAGTCCTGGAACAGTTGGTCGGTGCGGTAGCCCCACGCGCCACCGCCGCCGGCGGGTTCGCCCTGCCCGCCATTGCCCTGCGTGTCAGACCCATACCATGCATCGGGGCCTTCTTTAACATTGCCGCCGGTTTCGGGGGTATCAATTCTGAGCCCTTTTTTGAGTTCTTGCCCATTGAGGCGCTTCTGCGCTTTACCGGTATTGGCTTCGCGAAAATGTTTTGCTTTATCCCAGTCGGGGGGAATTATTTTTTTATCGCGTTTGGCGCGCGTCGTGAGGATTTTTTTTTTTACCTTCGGCAAGGCCCGCGAAGATGTCGTCCCACGGCATGTCGGTAAAGATGCGGGCAAACAGCCGTCGGATCTGCTCGCGGTCTTCTGCGCTCATCAGCATACCCGCGTAGTAGATATCGACCGCACGCTGCATAACCTCGAAACCACCGTCCTTTCTCACAGAAGGTGAAGGGTGATTTTTCTCCACCTCTTCCTTCGGGAGAGGGGGCTGGGGGGTGAGAGAGTACCTTGCCGTGTGCGCGATCAATCGCAGTATATGCTCTTCGCGGTAGCGGATGGTTTCTGCGAGATTGCCGCCGATCTTTTTTTCGCGCGCCGCTTCGTCGGCTTTGGTATGGAACAGCGAAAGTTTCTGCACCAGAGTTTTTCTCAGCGCCGAATCGTCTTCGCCGAATTCAGAAACAAGCGCAAGGCTGATCACTTCGGCAATTTCACCCTGCGTTTCAATAACGGGTACGTGCAGGTTAAAAAAGCGGTTTCGCAGCGCGCGAGAAATAGTCTGCTGGTTGCGGCTCTTACGTGTGCGTTTGATAGCAATAATGCGGCAATCACCCTCTTTTTTGAGTATGGCTTCACCCTCCGCTTCGGGCGGCAACGCCAGCCTGCCGGCATGGTCCAGCAGCATGTTCAGCTTTTCGACGAGTTCAGACCCTGCGGCGTCGATGTTTTCGAGGACAATAACGTCACCCCGGCGCAGAGCGGCTGTCAATGGCCCATCGACCCATTTTACCGAATTTCCAAACGGACGCAGCGCGCCAATGATGTCGCTCGTGTGCATGCCGCGTGAAAGAAATATCTCGGTGAACGGGCGCCCGTGCGCGGCGGCATAGCAAGTCAGCAATTCGAGCATGCGCGCCGCGTCATCACCTTCCATCAGCAGGTTGTCGTTCGCGTCGAGCGAAGCTTCAATCTTTTCGAGAATGCGCAAGCGGCCCGCAGTTATCGGAAAAAACATGCGGCTACCATCGTTTTCTGCCGCTGCATATGCTGACGGCGGAAGCTCGGGGTTCTGGCCGAGGAAAATTTCAAAGTCTTTCAGCAACGCCGCAGCGTCGAAGGCGAGCGTCGCCGCCACAATATTCAGAGCAGCCTTGCGGTCGGCTTCTAAGCGGAACACCTCGACAAAAAACGTAAAAATGAGGTCACGAAATGCCGGCGCGTCGGTATCGGCAAGACCTGCAACTACCGCCCGGTTCATGAAGCGCTGCGCTGTACGCAGGTTAAAATGGTAGTGCTCGAGATCTTCTTTCGCAAGTTCGTTTTTCCAGATAGCGGTTTCGAGCGCGCGCTGCAAGGTCACGACCAGATCAGCGGCAGCAGCGAATTCTTCTGGGTAGAGACCGCGCAGAATCTCTTGTTCCTCATGCGCCGGATAGTGATCGAGATAGATTGTGGTGAAATGGCGGGCGATACTCTCCGGCAGATTCTTGCGCCCCTCAAAACCGCGCGCGGGGTTCTGCGTCGCAACAAACGAAAAACGCTCGTGCGCGGTAACTTCGCTGCCGTCTTTCTCGAGCAGCGCGAGGCGCCGGCGGTCAAAAACACTGATGAAGCGTTTGAGAATTTCCGGCGACGCGAGATTCATTTCATCGGCGACAAAGGTATACCCCTTTTCGAGCGCCTCGGTGAGCGGTCCGTTATTCCACTGGAAACCAGTGGGTAAGACGCGAAACGAACCCGAAAGATCTTCGGGCAGTGTGTCCTGATTAAAACTGAAACGCACAGTCGGCAGGTTGCGCATTTTGTTGATGTAATAGACGAGGGCATTTTTTCCGACGCCGGCGTCACCGACCAACAGCAAATTCTGTCCTTCGATCAGCGGATAGAGGATCTTCTGTAAATTTTTGAGTGTCGTCTGCGTCAGCACCAGCTCTTGGTGGAACACGAGCTGCTTTTCCGCCGGACTGATATCCGCCGATTCAATGGTAATGCCGGCTATTTGTGCCATGATTCCATCCCGGAAGCCCCCTTCTGGTGTAAATTCCGTTTCCGAATGTGCAGATACACGATAGTCATGGTGCAAAAGCTGCTCCGCAAAAAAAGTGCCAATAAAGCCCATTCGGCTTGACGGCGGTCTTTTATTTTAAAGCTCGGAACGCATGATTTCTGTCAATGGCTTACGAAAAAACTTCGGCGAATACGAAGCCGTTAAGCAAATCAGTTTTTCTATCGGTAAGGGTGAAGTGGTTGCCTTGCTGGGGCCGAACGGTGCCGGCAAAACGACAACCATGCGCATGCTGACGGGTTTTTACGAACCTACATCGGGCAGCGCAACCGTCGGCGGCTTCGATGTGCGCGCCGACCGAAAGAAAGTACAATCGCTGATCGGCTATTTGCCCGAAAGCGCCAGCTCATACCCTGACATGCTGGTGAGCGAATTTCTCGCGTTCATCGCAGAAAGCCGCAACATGGCGCCTGAAGACGCCAACAAAGGTATAGAAAAGGCTGTAAAG
>JAEUSA010000148.1 GCA_016788945.1 Leptospiraceae bacterium | reverse complement strand
TCTATGCGCTCCGCGACGTCACGGCAACCGTCGATGAAATTTCGCTCATCACCGCTTCGATACTCAGCAAGAAACTTGCCGAAGATCTCGATGTGCTGGTGATGGATGTCAAATGCGGTAGCGGTGCATTCATGCAAAACCTGAAGGATGCGCGGGCGCTCGCCAAATCGATCGCCGACACCGCGCGCAGCGCCGGGGTTGAAACCACCTGCCTCATCACGGCGATGGATTTTCCACTCGGCCGTTATACGGGGAATACCGCTGAAACTTTTGAGGCTCTGGAATTCTGCAGGGCAGATGGTATATATTTCAAAACGGCAGAAAAGCTGTTTATCGCACGCGCTCAGCTAAGCCCCGAGGAGAAACTTATTGCCTCGCTCGTAGAAATTACCGTCGAATTGGCGGTGGCGATGCTTGATGCGCGTTCGCGCACCGACAAAAAGGCACGGTCTGCAGCTCTCGGCAAACTCATGCAGCTATGGCAATCTCGCAGTCTGGAAAAACAGGCAGCGCTCTGGATCAAAACGCAGGGCGGCGATCAGGCCGCTTTTGCCGCCAAAGCAGCAGAGATTACGCGCGGTTTTGCAGCGAACAAGAAAGGTGAGGTGCATACCTATCGCGCGGCCAAAGCCGGTTTCTTTTCCCATGCCGATTCGCGCGCGATCGGCAACTTGATGGTCGACCTTGGCGCGGGACGCAAAAAATCGACTGATAATATTTCCGATGAGGTGACGCTCGAAATGCTCAAAGCGCCCGGTGAAGCCGTCAAAAAGGGCGATGCGATCTTCCGCGTATTCAAACATAATTTGGGTAAAAGTGACGCTGCGTTAATCGACGACGTGGCTAAGACGGCGATCGCATTGTCGGCTAAGAAGCCACGAATCGGCAAAAATATTTTAGCAAGGCTTTAACCTGTACTCAGGGGTAGACTTAAGTCTACCCCTAAGTACAGGTCATGCGCGCAGATCGAAAATTAATCCCCTGATCTGGCCCATCAGATGCAGGGCAATGACCACGTCCTGATTGCGGCGCAGAAGGCCTGTATAGAGCTGCGCCAGACGCTGGTCGATGGTTTTGACAATTTCATAGCGCCGCTGCCGTTTGTCTTCCCAGCCCTGCAGACGGTAGCCACGCGAAAGCAGCATACTGCAGAGTTCTTTAACCGCCTTGCGATAGCTTTCGTAGCGGTCGCGCGAGGGATTTTCAGCAAAACTCTGTTCTTCTTCGTCCAGTTGGGCCATCAGGTCTTCGAGACCGCCCGGCTTCGCCGCAGGCTTCTTCTGCAGCATCTGTGTCACCAGAGCGGAAAATCCGGCTTTTTGCGATTCGCCGTTCACCCCGGCAGACGCCGCGGCATGCTGCGGCGCTGGACGAGAAATCAAATCACCGACGGAAAGGCGATTTTGCACCTGCTGCATACCCGATTATCGGCAGATTTATACAGCACCTAAGGATAACTTCGTTATGGAGTTTTAACCACCGACATTCAGGTGGTTGATTTTTGCACGGCCTTCGAAAATGACACCCTCGTCGACGAGAAGGTTCGCTGCGACGATGTCGCCCATTACGCGGGCATTTTTGAGCAGGTGCACGAAATCAAGAGCATAGATATTACCGTCGACCCGCCCGGAAACGATCACACTTTCTGCTTCGACATTGGTTTTGATATGACCGGCCGGGCCAATGATCACCTGACTCGTTGAGCGCACGGTGCCCGAAACTGTGCCGTCAACGCGCAGAGCGCCGGTAAGCTGAAAGTCGCCGTGAAAGCTGTCACCCTGCCCCACGTAACTTGAAACCACCGCCACTGCATCTGATTTTTTCATGAATTATGCTCCCGCGAGCGGCAAATACGGCATCGGGTTAACCGCTTCGACCCCGATATGCACCTCGTAGTGCAGAATACTTTCAAAGTTGTCATCGGCATGACCGACGTGACCAATCTGTTCACCCTTGTTAACTTTTTCTTCCTGAGAAACGGTGACCATTTCAATACCCTTGTAGACTGTTTCGTAACCGTAATTATGGCGGATGCGCATCGTGTACGTCAAATTGGACTCTTTGTTGATGCTCACCACGATTCCCGGTGCGGTGGCCTGCACAGCCGCACCATGCGGCACGGCGATGTCGACGCCGGCATTGTACGCCACATTCAGCCGGTGCGCCATACGAATAAAACCAAATGGATTGATGATGTAACCCTGCGCGGGCCAGATGGTGGGAGTATTTTTCAACACGCGCTCGCGCTTTTTCAGATAATCCTGTACTTGGCCGAGCGAGCCGCGCGAAATTTCCATATCGTGCAGCATGCGGTTCATGAGAAAGATTTCGAGCGGAATTTTCTCCGGATCTTTGCTCTGGCTCGTCTTCTGCTGCAACTCGGCGAGCTGCGCGGCAAAATTATCCGGCGTTACCGCATTGGTCTGCGGCTTTTCCGTCGACGAGCCGCGCGACGACAATGATTGTAGAGAAGACAAATTCTGCCTGATGTCTTCGTACGATTTGCTGAGTTCGATAATCTCTTGCCGCACCTTGGCAAACTGAACCTCGGCGTCTTTGTGCGAAACACGCAGCTTGTCGACTTCTTGTATCGTACTGTTGTGCCGTATTACCAGAAAGGCGCTGACCAAGAGCACGAGCCCCAATACCGAGGTCATAATAATCAGTGTCAGGTTGCTGATGTGGTAATTGCGTATTTTGAGTTCATTGTGCGGAATGAACATCAGCGTGAGCCGCTCATTCCGCTTTTTCTTGATCCAAGCGAGAATCTTCTGCTGACTGCGAGCGACCTTTCCGAGTGCCGGCGCCGCCATTTTGACCGTCGCTTTGCCCTTTTCGGCCCAGCCTGCGAGGGTGCCGGCCTTACCAGGTCTCGCTGCTGCCGGTTCGACCTGCGGTGATGGGCTGGCAGCCTGCGGCAGTTCACGGCCCTTCTTGCCGCGCGACGGTATCTTTTTCTTCATAGACTGCTCAGTCACGCTGAGAGCACATTTTGCACCGTCAAATCAAAGTCGGTCATCTGCCAATGTTTGAGCTGAGTTGCTCAACGCACAGAATATGCACGCGGCCACCAAGGCCATTTAGGCTTGTAGCGGTGTTTCGCTTACCCATGCTGCCTTAATGTCACGCTGGCGCATTAAGTTTACCCCGCCCTTTTTTACCGTTCTGGTTGTCGTATACGTCGCCGACCTGCTTTCAAAACTCTGGATTCTGAAGCGGTTGCCTGCGATGGGGCAGTCAGAAACCGTCATCAATAAGTTTCTGTATTTTACGCTGACACGCAACGAAGGCGGCGTGTTTGGTATGATGCAGGGCCATGCTTGGCTGTTTCAGGTTCTAACCGGCTTTGCCATCATTTTCCTGCTCTATTATTATTACCGCAGCGCTGAAGATTCAAAGATTTTTACGCTCGCGATCGCCGCAATTCTCGGTGGTGCGCTCGGTAACTTCACCGACCGTTTCTACGGCTCGACACCGGGTGTTGTCGATTTCATCGACATCCGGCTGGGGTCATTCCGCTGGTTCATATTCAACATTGCCGATGCATTTATCTGCGTCGGCGCATTCTTGCTCGCAATTGCCTTCTACCGCTTTGAAAAAGCCGAAAAACAGGCGGCAGCCGCGGGCGCGCAAGAACAAGGGCAAAAGAAGGCCTAACATGCCGGCAACACTGATCGTCGGAACGCAATGGGGCGACGAAGGTAAAGCAAAGGTTATCGACTACCTTGCGAAAGAGACCGACATCGTCGTACGTTATCAGGGCGGCGCCAACGCCGGCCACACCGTCAAGGTAGGTGAAGACAAGTACATCTTCCGTTTAATACCAAGCGGTATTCTCTATCCGCGCACCATCTGTGTGCTCGGCGGCGGCATGGTAATCGACCCCGATGCCATGTTTCAAGAAATCGGCGAACTCGAAGCCAAGGGCGTAAATCCGATGGGCCGGCTACGCATCGCCGACAATGCGCACCTGCTGATGCCCTACCACAAAGAAATCGACGTGCGCAGCGAAGAAGCGTCGGGCGCGCACAAGATCGGCACGACAAAACGCGGCATCGGTGCCTGCTATTCTGACAAGGTAAACCGGCAAGGTATCCGCATCGGCATGCTCTATAGCGATGCTTTCTTCAGCGAAACGCTGCCGCGGCTTGTTGAACAGAAGAACAAGCTACTCACCCGCATGTACGATGCTCCGCCGGTAAACCTCAACGAACTCAAAGACAAGCTTATGACTCTGCGCGAAAAGATCCGCGACATGATCGTCAATTGTCCTTACTATCTCAACATGGAGCTCGCCTCGGGCAAACGTATTCTGCTCGAAGGCGCACAGGGCACAATGCTCGACCTCGATTTCGGCACCTACCCCTATGTCACGAGTTCAAACCCGACTACGGGCGGTGCATTGTCAGGCAGCGGAATTTCTTTTCGTTATCTCAAGAGCGTGATCGGTATCGCGAAAGCCTATTCGACACGCGTCGGCGAAGGCCCTTACCCGACCGAATGCTTCGGTGAAGAGGGAGAGATTCTGCGCAAGGCAGGCAATGAATTCGGCAGCGTCACAGGCCGGCCGCGCCGTTGCGGCTGGTTTGACGCCGAAGTCGTACGCCATGCGGCGCGCATCAACGGTCTCTCCGCCATTGCACTCACGAAGATCGACGTACTCGACCAGTTCAAGACGATCAAGGTAGCGACCGGCTATGAACTCAACGGCAAGCGCATAGACTATTTTCCTTCATGCAGTGTGGCGGATGTCAAAGTGATCTATGAAGAATTTCCCGGCTGGAACGAACCCACTTCGCACATCACAAAACTGAAAAACCTGCCGAAGAATGCGCGTAAGTATGTCGATGCCCTCGCAAAATATTGCGGTGTTCCGATCGCTTGGATTTCCGTCGGCCCGGCACGCGAAAACACCATTGCGATAAAATGATGCCGCAGCCCTGCAGGGGCAATGTGTTCACTCCGATGCGGGCGTGCAGAACACGTGCGGCGCAGATGATGAGACGACGGCATTAACATGACAGTCAGAGAACTTTTCACCTACCGCATTCTCACGATCTCGAACGTGCTTTCGCTGTCGCGCATTCTCGGAATTCCCGCTTTGTGGTATATTCTCGCGCACCCGCACGATATAGAACGCATTCGCCTCTACACCGGCGTTACGCTGGCTTTCATGACGCTGACCGATTACCTCGACGGTTATCTGGCTCGCAAGCTCGGTCAAGAGACCCCACTCGGACAATATCTTGACCCGATCGCCGACAAGATCGTGATCGTCTCAGGTCTTTTTCTACTCGTCTATTACCGCGAATTTCCGCTGTGGGTCGCGGTGATTGTTGCCCTGCGCGAGGTGATCGGTACTGTCGGCGGCGGGTATCTGCTCATTAAGCGCAATGTGCTCGGCAAACCCAACTATTGGGGCAAGGTCGGGGTAGGATTAATTTCGGTCTCAGGCCTTTTTTATCTGTTTAACTGGCCTTACCGTGAATTTACCATCCCCCCCCTGCTCTTTGTGTTTGCCGGCGGTATTTTCGCCTACACTAAGACGTACGGACGCACGATATTAAAAGGTAGTGACGCCGATTAAGCTGTCCGTTCTGCTCGTTGTGGCGCTGCCGTTGCAGCTTGGTTTTCTTGCCGCGCACCTTGTACTTGCCTATAAATTCCCTGATCAACGCTTCTGGCGCGAAATTCTGCCGTTGGCCTACCTGACCGCGACTTACCTGCAATGGCTGCTCATTGCCTTCTTTATTTCTTGGCGCACCAAAAAGTATCCCGTGCCGATTATCATGCACCTGCCGCACCTGCTGAGCTTTCTGCCGCTGGTGCGCCATGTGATGGTGGCAGCCGATCGCCAGCAGGGCGAGGCCACGGGTCTGCTGCTTGCTTGGCTACACGCGGTCGCGACGCATATCTTTTCGCTCACCGCGGCATGGTTATGGCAATTGCGTTCTGCATACCGGCGCGAGGTTGATGAAAAGCGCGATCTGGTTCCGATCGGCATCTACGCAATTGCGCTGATCACCACCGTGCTGCTGTATGCCGGGCTCGATCTGAGTTTTGCCGCCACTGCGGCTCCACTGGCATTGGGCATCGTGCAACTTTTGCTGTATATGGCAATCACGTTGATGCTGGTTATCCGCGATCGCCATGCCTGGAGTGCACTGTCGCTTGCGGCCGCCGTGATTTTTTCGCTCGCGAATGCGGCGCTGCTGTTTGACCGGTCACGCAGCGATCTCGGCGTCGAACTGGCGCTCGCCGGCGCGAGTTTCACACAGGTCTTTTCGCTCTATGTGTTTCTGCACTACCGTACGCCGCAGAAAACTGATCACACCTGAACCAAATCGGTTAATCCTCAGGGACCGTGCTGTATTTGAGCTAAACGCCTTTGTCAGAGTCTAATCTTTGAGCCTGTTAACAAAATATACATCTGAAAGATGAATCCCGCGAACAACCAAGCCCATAGCGGAACATAGAGAACGCGGAGCTTTGTGTCTGACCACCAAAGAACGCCATGTGTCAGGGTAGCCAAAACAAGGTATATAGCCAATTGTACACCATCACTGAGCTGCAACAATTTTTGAATTCCGAAGGCAATCACCCAACCGGGGATAAGTGACCCAAGCAAAAATATCGTATCTCCAACGAAAGGCAATTGAAAGATCCGCATATAATGGGGATTCGTTGTTTCCAGCTTTACCAACATTCACGCTACCCTATTGCCATTCCATTACGTTCAATATCAATTTTCGAGTTTGAGCACACCGCGAGGGCAGACAGACATGCATAGACCGCAGCCGACACAAGCGGCACGTTTGATATCCTCACCACGCATCGCATAACTGCGCACGTCAATACCCATCTCGCAATTTGTCGAGCAGTTGCCACAGGCAATACACTGACCGCCATTCGTGGTGATGCGAAACCGCGAGAATAAAACCTGCAGAATGCCGAGAATCGCCGCCTGCGGGCAGCCGAACCGGCACCACACCCGTGTACCCATCAGCGGGTAAAAGCCTGTGCCGATCACACCGGCAAAACCCGCGCTGATAAAAAAACCATACCAGCGCTTCATGCCAAATACCCATTCGGCGAAAGCGTCGTTTACACCGCGAAATTCATTGATGAAGATCAGCGCAGTCAAGACAACGGTAATCGCCAGCACCGAATAGATCGTCACCCGCTCGATGCGCCAGGCACGCTCCGACTTATCACTCAGCTGCCTGAACGGATCACCGAGTGTATTGGCGAGCGCGCCGCAGCCGCAAACCCACGAGCAGTACCAGCGTTTGCCGAAAAAATATGTCAGCACCGGTACGGCGATAAAGGCCATCATCACTGCCCATAGCGCCATCGCGCGGGGATAATCGCTGAACGTCGAAGGTAGAAAATAGTCGAGCTTGAGCGGCCAGAAATAACTGAAATAGAACTCCTTCGTATTAAAATAGAGCAGCAGACCGGGTAACACAAACGCGAGAAGGGTCTGCACCGCCATAACCGATAGCGTGCGTATCTTCTGGTACCGATCGTTGCGCCAGCGGCGGTAAAAGCGAATGCCCATCAATACAACGAGCAGCGTATAGAGAAAGCCATAGAGAAACCAGCGATCGGCGTCGCGGCCGCGCAACAGTTGCGACAAGGGATTAAGCTGCTTTGCCGCATTATCGATCAGCGCCGAAACGGGCTGCCGGTGCACGCGCCGCAGACGGTCGACGAAAATACGGTTTTCTGGCAGCAGGTAGGCGTGGTAGTTACCCGAACTCAGGCTATCAAAGATGAACTTTTTCTGATCTTGAAGACCCCGCAGCGCGGCAACGCCCGAACGTTCGGCAACGGCGATTTTCTTATCGAGTGATGAGAGAATCTGCTGTTGTTGCCGCTGAACATAAAGCGCATCAATATCGTACGACCAGTAGAGCACCACGTAAAAACCCGTCAGCACGAGCGAAACAAGAACGGCGAGTACGCCCCGGCGCGTGAGGCTCTGCCACAAAATAGCGTGAATCCGTAACCAATACTGACGCATTGGTGAATATGTCG
>JAEUSA010000113.1 GCA_016788945.1 Leptospiraceae bacterium | reverse complement strand
CGCGACCATATCTTTAATCGTTACTTGGGGAAAATCGAGCGCGTATTTGTTCTGTGTAGCAGGGTTGAGTGACGACGGCCCGGTCGAGCCGGCGCAGCCGCCGATCACATTCGAACAGATGACAAAATAACGATCGGTATCAAACGCCTTGCCGGGGCCGATCATGTTGTCCCACCAGCCCGGGCGCGATTCGCCTTCGTGGTAGAACGCGGCATGGTGGTCGCCTGAAAAGGCGTGTGTAATCAAAATCGCATTACTGCGCGCCGCGTTCAGGGTTCCATAGGTTTCGAAACGGATATTAACTTCAGGCAGAATTTCGCTGTTCTCGAGAATAAAATCCGCAAAAGTGAAATCCTGCGGCTTGACGAAAATTTTCTCAGCAGTATGCAGTGCAGTGCTCACGTTGTTCTAAGCTGCTCAAACAACGCCCAGACGGCAACGATTCTCACCTTGTCATTCAAAACTTTGCGCGGCGGGTAACTGACAGCACGCCAAAAATCTGTGCCGTCACCAGCGCAAAAATACTCAGCGTGTAGAGCAGGTACATTTGCTCGGCTTTGCCGACAAACAGCGGTAGCGCAATTTCGGCGATCACGACGACCAGCGCAAGGACAATGAACAGCGGAGCGAGGTCAAAAAAACTGTAGCGGCGTTTGTCATAGGTATAAAGATCAAAGATGGCCAGCTTAATGCAGTAAAAGCTGAAAAAAGCGCCAAGTAGCAATCCGCCGTAATTAGCGATGCGCAGAATTTTCAGATCGGCCGCGAAAGCACCAACGACAAAATAGCCGATGACGAGAGCAGGCACCGTGTAGAGGAAAGAAGGAATAAAATAAAACCATTTCGAATGGCGGCGTTTGCCCTGCACGCGGTCGTTACTGATGCCGAGCGCCCAAACAGAAACACCCGCGAATAGTGCGATTCCCACCGCAAACAGGGCAAAAATCAGTTTTAGATTGCCGATCAGGTATGGCATGACAATTAAGGGTGTCACATAACTCGGCCAGACGAACATCAGCATTGCCCAATCCATCACATCGCCATATTTTTTGCCGTCGGCATGAGGTTTGGGCTCGCCAAGCAGATAGCCCGAAAGTTTCATCGCCACGGCCATGACGACAATGCCGATGTACGTGGTGATAGATACTGCTCCGAGGGAATCTTTATTCAGTGCAACGAGTGCATAGCCGACGGCTGCAAGCCCTGCTGCTGTAATGAGGATAAACGCCTGAGCTTTACGCATCTACTTGATGCGGACACCCATGTTTAAGGCGGCGTTCATTTTTTTGCCCGAACATTTCTTGGCGGCGAGTACACGGTCATCGAGATCACGTATCGCCCGCAACAGACCGTCAATGTAGATCGCGAATAACTTGCCGCGATCACTTGAGCTCATGTTTACGAGCACCTCGGATTTAGACGTGTCGCCTTCGGCATGATAGAACAGCGCCAGATGACCGTACGTTGTTTTTTTGATGTCGTCGTTTTTTATCGAGCGTTTGTGGATAAACTGCCGGCGCAAAGCCGCTTCTTCGTATTTGAGTTCAATTGAAATAATATTATTGCCCGACATCTTCATCACAATCTCTTCGAGAACCACGGGATTGTCTTTATCTAAGGCAGTTCGTTTACCGCCGCGTTCCAGAATGATGCGGAATTCATCGGCAGGGCCCTCTGGCGCGGTGTCTCCCTTGACTTTGGCTTTCTGAGCATTCTTGCGCTTCTGGTCTTCATCGGCTTTAAAGCGGCTAACCAGCTCATTCAGCTTCAGATGCAGCTCATCGACCGTGGGGTGGCTGAGATCCCCCGTTCCGTTTTGCTGGGGGTACACCATGTGCACGATGGACAGAAAAAACAAAATAAATGCTTGGCGTCTCATGGTACTCTATTATCGACGTGAATTATGCGGATATGTAGTGTAAACGATATTTATCAGAGGCTGTTCGCTCGGGGTTAACCAATGGATATTAAAGTTCACGAAAAAGCCGGGTATTATGTCGTATACCTCAAGGGCAGCCTTGATATGTACACGTCCGTAGAGCTCAAGAGCCAGACCGATGCCATTACACTCAAGACCGGCGAGAAGATCATTCTGCAGCTCAATGATGTCAGCTATATCGATTCCAGCGGCATTGGCGTACTCATCAAGATTGTGAACGCTGTGCAGGCCCAGAGCGGTACCGTACACCTGACGGGCATCAAGCCGATGATCGAAAAGATCTTCAAAGTGGCCGGATTAATGAATTTCTTCTCTTTTATTACCGAAGACGAGTTTAAGTCGAAATATCCGATATGACATGCTTTAGAGGGTAGACTTAAGCCTACCGCTACAGCAGATCAAGGCACCGGCACCCGGGCAAATATCGCATCCACGTGCACCAAGAATGATTTCGCATCGAATACTTCGTCCCATTCTTTTTTTGACACTGCGCTGAGCGCCGGGTTGTTTTCAAGCCGCTGTCTCAGGTTGCCGCCTTCCGGGTCAGCCCAAGTATCCATAGCCGCCTGTTGCACGATCGCGTAAGCATCTTCCCGGCTGATTTTTGCCGTTGCGGTAACGGTCAACAGCGCGCGCGAGGAGAATAACAGTCCATGCGTGGCGTCGAGTACGCGCTCGCAATTTTTTTCGTGCACGTGCAGGTTCTCGACCACGAATGCCGACTTCAGCAGCATGTACTCTACCAGCGCCGTCGCGTCGGGCAGAATGACACGTTCTGCCCCTGAATGAGAAATATCGCGCTCATGCCACAGCGGTATATTGTTTTCTGCCGTGGCTGCATAACCCGAGAGCACGCGCGCGAGACCGCAAATGCGTTCTGCGAGAATCGGGTTGCGTTTGTGCGGCATAGCGCTCGAACCCTTCTGCCCCTTTTGAAATGGCTCCTCAACCTCGCGCCCTTCGGTGCGCTGTAGCAGGCGAATTTCTTGCATCAGGCGGTAGAGTCCCTGGCCGATCAGCGCGATCGACTGAATAAAATACGCGTGGCGATCACGGGGGATCACCTGTG
This sequence comes from Leptospiraceae bacterium, assembly GCA_016788945.1. Classification (GTDB taxonomy): domain Bacteria; phylum Spirochaetota; class Leptospiria; order Turneriellales; family Turneriellaceae; genus Turneriella. The sequence continues at coordinate 1,740 of JAEUSA010000113.1, read as the reverse complement.
TGCTGACGGGTTCGCTCTTGAGACCGAATTTTTCGAGTACGTACGCTTCGAGCGCCGGGGGCATTTGCGAGTATGTTCCGACAGCCCCCGATATCTTGCCGTAGCGGCACTCGTCGAGTGCCCGTGCGAGGCGCTCTCGCCCCCGCGCGATCTCTGCATAAAAACCGAGAAATTTCAGGCCCAGAGTCGTCGGTTCTGCGTGTACGCCGTGTGTTCTGCCGGCGACGACGAGGTCTTTATACTTAACCGCGAAGTTGTGCAGGCTTACAAGCAGCTTGACCAACGCTTTGTCGATCAGCGCACCCGCTTCGAGAATCAGCAGCATCTGCGCAGTATCGACGACATCCGAAGACGTTAGGCCAAAATGCACATGGCGTGAAGCGGGCCCGATATTCTCTGCCAACGCGGTTAAGAAGGCAATGACGTCGTGGTGTACTTCATTCTCAATCTGATTAATGCGATCTACGGTGAAAGTCGATTTGGTGCGGATTTCATTGAGTTCAGTATCTGTCAGCCGGCCCTGAGCATGCCAGTATTCACATGCGGCTATTTCGATGTCGCGCCAGACTTCAAACTTGCGCTCGAGTGACCACAGCTTGCGTACTTCAGGAGTGGAATAGCGTTCGATCAACCCTCAACCCCCCAACCGGTGGTGTCTAAAAAGTCGCGAACCGCGCCGGTATGGCGAGGCCGCAGCCCGAAACTGAGGCTCCCCTCTCCCGGTGGGAGAGGGTTCGGGGGTGAAGCGGTAGGTCATACGCCGGCAATACGCACATCGGGTATGACTTCATCGTCAAGACCCACACCGCCACGCTCTTTGCGTACGACGCGGTTCGCGAGCGACATATTTTTGTCGAAAATGAATTTGAGTACCAGCAGACCCCACGATGTGTGGTACTTGATATTGTTGTAGAATTCGGGGGCCGATGCGCGTATTTTCGGTAGGTAGTTCCATGCCGCTGAAGGAAAGTCATGGTGCTCGTTGTGGTAACCGACGTGGCATGAGGGCAAGGACAGCCAGCCATAGTAGCTGTAAGTTTCCTGCGGTTCAGCAACCATGTAGTGCTCTTGAATCAGACGTCCACCGACAATCGAGAGACCGAAGCCGAACCAGAACGAAGCGGCGACGTAAATAAATGCATATGGTCCCATAAAATAGAACACCGCGAAATCCACCGCAAAAGTGGTTACCCAGTTGGCGAGCACCCAGCCGTCGAAAAAAGCGACTTCGCGCACGCGCATGGTACGTAGCGTTTGAATCAGTGGATAAAATGCGAGCCACAGCATCTTACGGTACCAGATATTTTTTACGGCCTTAACTTCCCATAACGCCGGTAAATCCGCATCGAGCTCATAGACACCCTGAAATGCATGGTGCTTCATATGGTATTTTTTGAACGACACATAAGAAGGTACCAGCATAGGCCCGTTGACGATTAGCCCGAATACGTCATTCCAGAACTTGCCGCGGAAAATCAAGCCGTGCGACGCATCGTGCAGAAGGCCGATATAGCTGTGGTTAATCAGAGTACCGACAAGCCAAGCTGCGGGTAACACAATATACAGAGGTTGTTCGCGCAGAAACCACGCAATCGTGAGTTGCAGAGCGACGGTAAAAAGGATTACCAGCGCGCTCCAGGGGTTTTTTTTGCCGATAAACTTACGCATCTCGGGGTGTTTTTTGAGAATCTCGGCCGTGCGGGCGAGGTGGGGTTCCTGATGCTTGTCAAAAAGAAATTC
>JAEUSA010000111.1 GCA_016788945.1 Leptospiraceae bacterium | reverse complement strand
GATGCCGGCAAGAGAGCCTAACCAGAATACCACGGCATAAACACTGCAGACAATGACGAAACTGCTCGTATAATGGTGGCCGCGGTAGCGCAGGTAGAGGCCCAAACCCGCAGTGACCGGATAAATCAGGTAAACCAGCAGCAGCAACGAATTCTGGACGAGGATAAAAAACGTCGGTATCGCCAACAGGACAAGCAGTACGAGCGACAGGCCAACCTGCGCCTGAACGGCGTCAGTCCACTGCTGCTGCGTGCGTTTAGTAAGAAGGAATCTCGCGGTGCCCGGCATTAATAGGTCTTGTCGGCTTCGACTGCCAGACCTACTTTTGATGCCCCGGCGGCCTTGACCTTATCGAGAACTGCGAGCACTTTTTTGTATGGATGATCACCCTCGGCACGAACGATGACCGCGAGATCGGGAAAGTTTTCTTTCGCGGCCTTGACCTGATCGAAGACATCGTCGAGGCTGAGCGCTGCTTTATCTTGCACAAAGATGTCGCCATTCTTGCGCAGCGTTACAGTCAGCCGGTGCGGTTCGTTCTTCACCGCGGCGGCATTGACTTTCGGCAGGCTTACCGGTATCGTTTTGTAGCGGGTAAATTCGGCGGTGACCATGAGGATAATTACCAACACGAGCATAATATCGACCAGCGGAGTGACGTTGATGTCACTGATCGGCCCCTGGCCGCTGCCTTTGGTTGATCCTGCCATGCTATTTATTCAGCCGGATTGCCCTGATAAGTGTGGCGATTTCTTCTGCCTGCGAAAGTTTATCTTGTACCGTGCGCGAGAGCGCGTTATAGGCAATGACGACAGGAATCGCGACCGCGAGACCCATAGCGGTCGCGATCAGCGCTTCAGAAATACCGCGCATGACCACAGCGGGGCCCGAATCGCCCATCTCGGCAAGATCGCGGAACGCTTTCATGATACCAAGTACGGTGCCCAATAGACCGATAAACGGCGTATTATTGCCCAAGGTCGAGAGAATAACGAGGCGCTTTTCGAGGCGGCGCCTTTCGGCGATAAGGGCCGATTCGGCGTATTCTTTCATCGCGTGTTCGCCTTTGTCCCAGCCTTTGAGCGAGACGGCGGCGACGCGGCCTTCGAGACCATATTTGGCTTCGGCAGCTTCAGCGGCAACCCGGTCAGCGCTGTCGCCGCGATGCAGCGATTCGGTGAGATATTGTACGAGCGCCGAACCGTCGCCGCGCACTTTACGCAACACGTAGACACGTTCGAGTACGACAAAGAGGGCGAGATTGAAGATGAAGATCATCACCCAAACGGTTGGGTCAGAACCGAAGTGCCAGCGTCCGGCTTCGGAGAGGGTAGAAGCTCCGCTGGTGGCAGGTTGCGCTGCTTGCGGGGCTGCTGTGGGTTGCGGTTGAGCCGCGCTCGCTGCCGGTGCTCTGGCCGCAGCGGCGTTGGGGGCTGCGGCAGCAGGTTTCTGCTGGGCGGAGAGGTAAAAAAATGTCGAAGTACCCGCCAGCAAAAGGAGCAACAGAAATCTCGTGCGCATTAGGCAAAATTCAATAACGCAAGGCGGCGTAAAGCCGGTAGCTCGCGGAGTTATCCCTTGCGCACACGGGCGAATTACGCCACAATTTGTGGCAGACACCTCATTTGCCTCTTCTGATAATACAGCATGCGCAGGTTGTTTTTTCTGATTTTCTTCGTTATGGCGGGTACGGTATTTGCCGAACTGCAGATCGCTTCGCTCGGCAAGGGAGTAAATTCGCGTTACGACGAACTTGCACCGGTGCTCTCACCTGACGGCAATACGATTTTTTTCTGCCGTGAGGGACATCCTGATAACGTTGGCGTGCGCACCATTGTCGAAGGTTCCAGTGTGTTACGCGATGACCAAGATATCTGGGTGAGCCACAAAAAGGCCGACGGAACTTGGACAGAAGCCGAGCACATCGATGCGCCGTTCAACTCGCGCACCTATGATTTCCCGATCGGCACCTCGGCCGACGGCAAGACGCTCTACATTGGCAATACGTACAGCACAGACGGCAAAGTGTCGCCGGGAGTGTCCAAAACCCGGTTCGCTAAAGGCAAATGGAGTTTTCCCGAGCCGCTGCGTATCGTGAATTTCTACAACGAAGCCAACCTCGTGAATTATTCTTTGTCTGCAGATGAACGCACGCTGATTCTCAATCTGCAGCGCAAAGATACAGTCGGGCGTATGGATCTCTATGTGAGTTTTTTGCAGCCCGATGACAGCTGGTCTGAACCGATGAACCTCGGCAATGAAATTAATTCTGCTTTTATGGAGGTCACCCCTTTCCTTGCGGCCGATGGCAAGACAATCTACTTCGCCTCGAACCGACCCGGCGGTATCGGCCAGTTCGACATGTATATGTCCCGGCGCAAAGATAACACCTGGGTACACTGGACTGAACCCATCAATCTCGGTCCGCAAATCAACACCGTCGGCAATGACATCAATTATGTGATCGCTCCGACCGGTGACTATGCCATTTTTGCCTCTGATACCCCTGGCCGCGGCAAAGATCTCTACCGCATCGCGCTGCCGCAAGAACTGCGGCCCGAAAAATCGGTCATGGTCTATGGGCGGGTGCGTAACCACGATGGCCAGCCCGTGGCATCGCGGGTTGTTTTTGAACGCCTGAGCGACGGCGCGATGCTCGCGCGCACCGAAACAAACGAAGAGGGGGAGTTCAAAATGACTCTGCCTTTAGGTGAGAATTATGCGATCCACGCCGAATCGGGGGGGTATTTGCCGCAGAGTACAACGGTCGATCTCAAAGAAGCCCCCGCAAAGCAGGCGGCGATTGAACTGACGATGACGCAGATGAAGGTTGGCGCGAAGATGCCGATCAATAACATCTTCTTCCGCAAGGGGTCATACCAATTGTCGAAAGAGTCGAACGCAGAACTCAACCGCCTGACCAAAATTCTCAAGGCATATCCGGGACTTAAAATCGAAATCGGCGGCCATACCGACAATACCGGTACTGAAGACGCCAATATGGAACTGTCGAAAAACCGCGCGCGCGCGGTGATGGATTATTTGATCGAGCGCGGTTTGCCGCGCCAGAGCATCAAGGCAGTAGGTTATGGGCAATCTAAGCCGATAGCCTCGAACAATACTCCGGAAGGCAAGAAAAAGAACCGGCGCGTAGAGCTGACGATTCTATCGATTGAGAAAAAATAGCTGCTTTGCTGTTCGTGTGGGGCTTGCCCACACGAAATATGATTTATTTAGAGACTTTCTTTTCGACGAACTTGACGTGTTTGCGCACTTTCGGGTCATATTTCATGACTTCGAGTTTGCCACCCTGCGCCTTTTTGTTGCGCGTCGTGGTGTAAAAGTACCCAGTACCGGCCGTAGATTCGAGTTTCACAATTTCGCGCATGGGGCCAATTGTGGATTTCAGACGTACTGTAAAGCCCTATCCGGTTCGGTAGGGGTACGGCAGCTGGGTTTGCAGAAAATCCACCAGCCACCTGCCGCGCAGCGCCCGCGTTTTATGGCTCATCACGAAAACCGCATTTCAACGCGGCCGCAGCCGCCGGGGCTGTCATGAGAAAGGGGATTTTTTCCGCATTCTATTCAAGTCGGTCGTAGGGCTTAACCGATATTCGCTATGAGGATCTCCTCCCAGTGGAGATTTTTAATCTGTTGGGCCAAAACCCAATGGGCGTCTTCTCGCCCGTTTACCCCTCAAAGAGAAAAATCCAGCGGGGTAAACGGGTTTTTTATTGCCTGATTAGGCTGTTCAGCCTGTCTCGGGGCTCAATTCATCCGCATATGATTAACTCGAACCATATCAAGCGGGGTATGGCGCTCAAAGTTGACGGCGATCTGGTTGTCATTCAGAGCTTTGAACACCATAAACCTGGCAAGGGTGCCGCCATTGTGCGCGTCCGCATCAAATCGCTCAGCAAGGGTACTACGGTCGAGCGCACGTGGCGTTCGGGCGAGATGCTCGAAGACGTCGAACTCGAAAAGCGCAACGTCACCTATAACTTTGAAGACGGCGACCAGCTGGTGTTCATGGACAGTGAGACGTATGACCAGATTCACGTCGATAAAAAAGATCTCGAAGATATCCTCGCTTACATCAACGATGGCATGGAGTTCCAGATTTTGCTCTATAATGAGAAGCCGGTCAGCGTTATTCCACCAAACTTT
>JAEUSA010000088.1 GCA_016788945.1 Leptospiraceae bacterium | reverse complement strand
ATTTCAGCTGGTATATAGAGGTGATCAATATCTACAATTACCAAGCGCCCAACCAGCAAAAATGGAACTATAACCTGCCGTATTCTGACCAGAACCCTAAAATTACCATTGCCGACGGAGCACTGACGATTATCCCCTATTTCGGTCTCGAGTGGCGTTTTTAGAATTCGATAAATGTATAGAGATTGCGCGAAACCTTACCGAATTCGCTCTCTTTGATGATGAACTTCTTGCCCTGTCGGCTGAGTATCTCTTCAATCGCCGCACCTTCGGCTGCGCGATGAACGACGACAAAGCGCGAAGGGCTCAGCACCAGCACTTTTTCGCCGTCGCGTAAAATACGGGCTATTTCGCGCAGCATAGTGAGCTGCACACCTAAGTCAAGTGATGACTCGAATACATACTGCGAAATGAACGAACCGTGTTCTTCGTCGGCGAGAGATACACACTCTTTCAGTTCATGTACCGCCCAGTCGGCAAGGTCGGCCGGTTCACCTTTTTTGTCTTCCGCTGTTTCCAGAAAGAACATGTGGATCGCCGGTGCGATTTGGCGAAGATAACTCTTTACCCGGCGCAATGTTTCGGTATCGGTAACCTCGGCGCCGCGATCACTGTCGAAAAAAACGATGCGCGCTTTCAGATAGCTCTCATGAATATTGAAAATATGGAATCCCTTGAGGTCGTCGGTAAACCCGGCAGGAAAACGTTTTAGGAAATAGGGATTTTTTCTGAGCACCGGAGTGATCGTGATATAACCGTAATCGGTGTATTCATTCGGTAACACTGAATCGCGCGGCAACAGAAACAACGACTCATGGAGCAACGCGGGAGTGCCGTGCGTGAACCCCGTACGGAATACAGCCTGACTGCTGTCGTAGAGCAAGATCGCAAAGACGCCCGATTGCACAGCATCACCGGCTACACGCATCGCCTCGGCGAGTTCTGCTTCGGTCACCTCATCAAAGTATAGCTCGTTGAGATAGTAGAGATACTGATCAATCGCCGGATAGCGATGGCTGTCTTCGAATGCGCTGATTTCTGTAAGCAACCCGGTGGGCGCAGCTGACGGCCGCTCGCTCGCCGGTGGGGCGGTCACCGCGGCCATGAGACCTTTCAGCTCGTCGCTGAACGCACGATGGCGCAGCTTGTGGTCCTGCTCGCTCAGTTGCGCCACACGTTGCTGCGGCCTGAGCGTCAGCGACGGATTCATAAAGCGAAATTGGCGGTTTTCCGGCATCATGTCGATGACGATCGGAGCCTGCTCTTGTTTTTCCCTGCGTCGCGCTTCTGCAGCGCGCGCTTCTGCCAATCTCTGCTCGAGGCTCAGCGCTGTACTCGCCGCAGGTTCTGCGTTGACGATTTTTTCAGCCAGCGTCTCGCCGATCGAAGCGACTGTCGAAAGTTCGCTGACCGCCTGCTGGCGCGATTCTACAGCGCGATCATATTCGCGCAGTATGCGCTCTGAAACCTCGCGGCGCGTGTACCGGTTTCCGGCATGTCCATAAATAATAAAAACCATGGAAGCCAAAAGGACAATCAACAAAAAATATAGGCTCAAATAAGTATAGAGCGGCGGCATTTCTGCGATCTGAAAGAGGATCAAATTCTCGCTGAGCCACGTGTGGCGTACGGTGAGGTAGGTCTTGCCGCGGACCGTAATAAGATTTTGCACCCCGCTCTGTTTCGAAAGCAGTACCGAGACGAGCTGCTTATCTTCGCGGTCAAAACGGTCGCGTGAGAAATCGGTCACTACAGAAAAATTGAAATTGGCCGCGACGAGCCCCGCCTGCGTATGGCGTAGATCGGGCCTGAGTACCAACACCAAATAACCCGTTCTTTTTTTGTCAAAATCGGTCACATCGTAACGCCTGAGCACGACACGGTCGGTCAGTATTCCGCGCACCCTGCGGTCTTTGAGCTGACTGCGCTCGGCGCTTTCCAGATCGCGGCCCGAGCGTGCAAGTGTCGCAAACTGGCGGTCGAGAATGAGAGCACTCTCGATTAACTGCGGATTCAAATTGAGTTCGGTCTGCTCTGCTGGTGGCAGCGGCTTTACGATTAGATACTTGAAGAAAACGCCCTCGCGGATTCGTGCCTCGACAAGGTTATCGAGATTCTCCACGTCAGCCTGCAATGCCTCAAGCCTCTTACCAGCAAGATCGCCGATACGGTAGATAATAGTGAGTCTCTCGGCAAACAGGCATAATACAGCAAATGCCAGCGCCAGAGCCGAATAAAGATAATTCTTGGCGACGCCCTTACCCATCAGGTGAGCCAGCGGTAGCGCTGGTAGGTCGCGAATTCTTCGCCACGACAAAATGATTTCACCTGATGCAGGCAGTCGGGAAAAAATGCGATGTCGTCCATGCCATTGACGGGAACCCAGTCATAGCCGGCGAGAGCACCCTCGCGTTTGACTTCGATATTACCCTCAATCGCGTCGATTTGAAAAACCATCTGAAAAACCTGAGTGCGCCGCGATTCTGAAGGTACCGACTCACCGCAGAATAAAAAACGCCCGACTTTGACGTTCAGATTGAGTTCTTCTTTCCATTCGCGCGTGACGGCTTCGACCGCTGATTCACCGATCTCCTGACCGCCGCCCGGCAAAAGATAATATTCGCGACCGGCCTTGCGGTGTTTGACGAGGAGAATTTTTCCTGATCGCGCATAGATTCCCGCGATACGATGGCGTATCGCGGGTTTGATGGACAAAAAGTTCGGGACGCCCAAATTATTCCGCCTCGAATTCAACGAGCAGCGCGTCTGCTTCAACCTGTGAGCCAGCGGCCACGAGCACATTGGCCACGCGTGCGCCGAAGGCGGCCTTAAGCGACATTTCCATCTTCATCGCTTCTTGAACGAGCAGAACATCGCCGGCTGCAACAACGTCCCCTGCTTTGATGAGTACCTTGATAATGCGCCCGGGTATTTCTGCGCGCAATGCCTGTTGTGCACCACCGCCGGCGCCAGAGGCAGAAAAGGATACCGTCTGAAACCGGTAGAAAAAACCGTCGATAACGATGTCTGCCGTTTCGCCAGATATGTGATAATGCGCGCTGAGCGCTTGTTTGCCGATGGTCAGGTGCGCTTTGCCGGCTGCAGTCTGAGCACCATCGTGGCTCTCAAGACCAATGCAGTTATATTCCTGAGGTTCACCACTTAACGGCGACTCGCCGGAATAAATATGTCGGGAATCCACAACGAAGGGGAAAACATTTTGCTCATGCTTCATGAGCCGTCGGCGCATGGGGTAACTCGTCTGAAGCGTACAGGTTGGCAAATAAAAAGCGTCTAAATGGCCTTAAAAATCAATTATATCTTGACGCGCCCGTTGGCGCTGCACTTTGCCGTACAATGCGCCGCGCCTATTATGAAATCCGCCGTATGCTCGCGGTCAATTCGATACTCATCGATCTGCTGATCGATGTGCTGATCGCCTACCTCTACCGTCCACGGGGTCTGAGGCCGCGTTCATTTTCGCGCCGGTTTGTCGCCGGTGTCGTGCGCCGCATTTTCCGCCGGCCGAAAAATTTTGCGCGGTTCCCGGTACAGTTCAGAAAGACCCTCGAGCGTCTTGGCCCAACCTATGTGAAACTCGGCCAGATTCTTTCTCTGCGCGACGACATGCTGCCCGAGCGCATCACGATGGAACTACGAAAGTTGCAGAGCCAGGTACCTCCGATTACCTATGCCGAGGCCAAGGGTGTCATTGAAGCCGAATTCAACACGCCGATCAGGCACATTTTCGCCGAATTCGCCGAAACACCGGTCGCCTCGGCTTCGCTCGCACAGGCGCACATTGCCAAACTGCGTAACGGGCAGAAGGTTGTCGTCAAGGTGCAACGGCCTGGCATTTCGCGTCTGATCAGCGATGATATCAACGTCATGCGCCGGCTCGCCTTCGTGATGGAGCGCATACCCAAACTGCGCGATTACCGCCCTGCACATTTTGTCGAAGAGTTCGCCAAGTATACTATGCGCGAATTGGATTTTGCACAAGAGGGTAAACACGCCGACCAGTTCCGCGAAAATTTCAAAGAATGGGATGATATCATTTTCCCCAAAATTTACTGGGATTACACGTCACGCCGCGTGCTAACGATGGAGTTCATCGAAGGCGTCAAACCTGACGATCGCGAAAAACTGAAACGCATGGGTGTCAACGGACCGAAACTCGCCGCGCGCGGGGCACAGGCCGTACTAAAAATGCTCTATATCGACGGCTTTTTCCATGGTGATCCGCACCCGGGCAATATGTTCATCGTCGACCGCACCAAGATCTGCCTCATCGACCTTGGCATGATCGGTTCGTTCAGCCCCGATGTGCGCAACAACATGTTTCTCTATTACTATTTCACGGTCATTCGTGAATTTGACCATGCAACCAGCTATCTCGTGAAACTCACCGAGCCCGGCCGCCGCGCCGATGTGGCAGGTTTCAGGGCTGAACTTGCCGAGCAGATCAAACGTTGGTCGGGTGCTTCAGCCTTCAAAGAGTATTCGTTGGGCAGACTGATTTTCGACACGATGAACATTGGTGCAAAACACCGCCTGTACTTTCACGGTGATCTTGTTCTGTCTTCAAAATGTATTATTACCATCGAAGCAGTAGGAGCTATTTTGGATCCTAAAATGGATCTCGCGAAAGTTTCACGCCCGATGATGGAACAGATTTTTGCCGAGCAGATGTCGCTCGCCCGCTACGGCAAATCCATTCTTCGCGCGCTGCCCGATTACCTCGAATACGCGGAAAAAATTCCCGATCAGATATTAAAGACGATCGGTATGATCTCTTCTGGTAAGTTCCAGATCGAAGTCACGCGGCCGCCGGAAAAAGAAACACGCGAACGCAGCAACCATTTCAGCACGATGGGCTTTATATCGCTCTGCCTCGCCGCAGTGTTTCTGGTCCGCGACGACCTGTCACCGGGACAATGGACCTTACCGATTGTCGGCAGTGTATCGGCACTTGGTGTCATCGGTGCTATCAGTTCGCTGTTCTTCTTTACTCTGGCGCGCCGTGCGGCGCCGGACTGAACTTTTCAGAAACGGAACGTTAGCGAAAGTTCGGCACCGGGTTTGCCGTCAATCGTGCGCGCCTGCGCCTTTACTGCGTAGTAGTCATCCATAGCGATGCCAAAGCTGAGGATTGCGGCGGTCACCGCAACCAGGCCAAAAAAAGGACCTTGCGGTGAGAAATCCTGCTTACCGGCCTCAAGCGCACGCATACCGTAGCCTGCAAGACCATAAACTGCAAACGACGCCAAAAACGTGAATGGATAAGAGATAAAAAAAATCACTTCGCCGCGCCTGAGCGGAGATTCACTTTCACCGTCATCGATGCTGCCGGGGTAGCCGGGGTTAACCTCAATCGCGCCGAGATTGCCGGCACCGGTGAGCAGAACAACGCAAAGCAATCGCGCGATAAACTTCATCTGCTCAGACCTCTGCACCTGTGCGTATTGAGTGCCGCCCCGCAAGCATTTTACTGTCCATCGAATAATTCGCTGCCACGACCAGGCGCAATACCGAGATGCGCAAATGCCTCGCGGGTAAGCATGCGTCCGCGCGCGGTGCGCCGGATAAAAGCGCGGCGTACGAGGTAAGGTTCAACAAAATCTTCCAATGTCGCGAGGTCTTCGGCGAGAATCGAGGCGAGTGGCTTCAGACCAACAGGACCCCCGTCGTAATGTTTCGCAATACTCAGCATGAACTGCCTGTCGAGACGGGTCATACCCTCTGTATCGATATTCATCTTGCTGAAAGCAGTCGCTGCATCTTTTGCCGTGATCGGCCGGGCGAGATCAGAGCTTTCAGCGAGAGCGTAATCCCACACGCGGCGGAGCAAATGCAGCGCGATGCGCGGCGTGCTGCGCGAACGGCGGCTAATTTCTTCCAGCGCCTCTGCCTCGCATGCGATATTCCATAGCCGGCGTGCGCGGTCGATGATGCGAATAATATCTGCATTTTCATAGAATTCGAGATGAAAGCGGATACCGAACCTCTCGCGCAACGGCGCCGTCAGATCGCCTGGACGCGTCGTCGCTCCGATGAGCGTAAAAGGTGGCAGGGTAATCTGTACTGAATTGGCGAGCATTCCGTCGCCAACCGCAATATCAATGCTGCGGTCTTCCATCGCGCCATAGAGCAGTTCTTCTGCCGCGGCCGGCAGCCGGTGGATTTCGTCGATAAACAAGACATCGTGTTCGCCGAGACCGCTGAGTATTTTTGCCAAGTCACCCGGCCGC
>JAEUSA010000054.1 GCA_016788945.1 Leptospiraceae bacterium | reverse complement strand
CATGCCGGCTCGCGGAAACAGGCGATCCCACGCGATCGAAAAACGGTACGCGTTGGCGCCGAGATCGCGCATCAGGGCGACATCTTCGGCAAGCTTCTCGCTGTGGCCGGTTTTCAGGCGAATGATTGCCTCGCTCCATTGGTGCAGGTCTTTGATCGCCGCACCGGCTACGGGCTTACCTTCACCCGCATAACTTTTTCTGATGAGTTCGGCCCAGTCGCTTGCCTGCGTCGGTTCGAGTTGTTCGGCTGCGGTTGCGGTACCCCATAAAAAACTACGCGGGAAAGTGACGGCATCGGTGATTGTCTGCGCCGAAAGCCGTTTCGACGTTCTGCGCTTGCCGCCGATCGTCATCAGCAGAATCGCGACGACTGTCAGCGCGAGCAGGGCGATTTGCACTTTGCGGTTGGTCATGTTGCACGACCAACCACAAGTGCGTCACGTCAACTCAACTTCCCGAGCGTGAGTTATTCTCCCGAAAAATACTGCCAATCGCATCGGCATATATTTCGGTGATCACATGCCTTTTCAGCGAAAGTTTTGCCGTGAGTTCCCGGTCTTTCTCCCATAACCGGTCGAGTACCGCGATGCCGCCTATGCGTTCAAATGTCTTGAAGCCATTATCGCCACTGATGAGGCGCTGCGTCTCGGCTTTAAGAAGCTTCTGTACTTCTCCTTGCTGGGCCAGAACCTTGAGGTCTGTGCCGTAAGATCTTAAGGCCTCGGCCCGTGGCACAATCAAAACTCCCAGAAATTTCTGGTCTTGCCCCACAACCATACACTGCTCAATATAGGTTGATTCGAGTAATTTTGATTCAATGGGAATCGGTTCGACGTTTTCGCCATTCATCAGCACGATTGTTTCTTTGCTGCGACCGACGATTTTGAGGCAGCCGTTGGCAGTCATGATTGCAAGGTCACCGGTATTCATCCAGCCGTCTTTCACGACCTTTTGCGTGGCTTCCGGATTCTTATAGTACCCGGCCATCACTTGCGGGCCTCTGACATGCAGTTCGCCTTTGCGACCGAAAAAGTTTCCGCCGGGATAGAAAGTTTCTCCCGTCGCGAGATCGACGAGGCGGATTTCTGTTTCGGCATAAACTGGCCCGACCGTGCCAATGACCGCGTTTTCTGGCAGGCGCACCGAAATGATCGGCGATGTCTCGGTCATGCCGTAACCTTCAAGCACCAGGATACCGATGTCGTTGAAGAATTCATCGATGTGAAAGGGAAGAGCACCACCCCCCGAAATCGTGGCACGTAGTCTGCCGCCTGTCGCCGCGCGAATTTTCGTCAGCACGACGGCATCGAGCAGCATCGCAGGCACAAATACCAGCACGATCATAAAAATCGCTGAAAGTATCGAACCAAGGCGCGCCACGAAACCCTGCGGCATGACATAGAGATTTTGGCCTTTGAGCTCGCGTAATGCCCTGCGGTAAGCATGGTTTACAGCAACTGCGAGGCGAAACAGGCCGCGGCGCAACGAACTGCCTTCGGCGACGCGCGCCATGATGCCGTTATAAATACTCTCCCACAGTCGCGGGGCAGAGGCCATGAAAGTTGGCCGCGCAGCCTGGATGTCACTCTTCAGGTGTTTAACGCTGGTGTATACTGTCTTCGCCCCCGAGGCAATCGAGATTACTTCAAACGCGCGCTCAAAGATGTGCCACACCGGTAATATTGATAGCAT
>JAEUSA010000040.1 GCA_016788945.1 Leptospiraceae bacterium | reverse complement strand
GCGGCTCGTCTGCTGTTCGCGGCCCGAAGCGATGACACGCGCAAGTTTTTTTTCTATCGCGACAAAAAATGTCTGCGGTTCGGCCGCCGCCGTCGCGCGCGTAAACTCCCCCCAGCCGCAGCCTATTTCAAGCGCATATTTTTTATATCCGGGAAAATCATGGCGGATGTCATAAGGTTTGAATGCGGCAACCGAGGTCTGATCGGGTGCCGAGGGCGCAGGCAAACAAAATTCGCCACCGCGGGCATTTTTTTGCGATAGAATGCGGCGCAGCTTGGCGTCTATTTCGGGCGGACGCCGGCTCACGCCGCTTCGGCCACGTATTCGACGGTGACGATGGAGCCGACAGTGGTCGACGACGGCGCATGTGCTGTCGAACCGTCGGCGTCATGGAATTCGATATCGAGCTTGCGCACGAGGTTTGAGATAATGCGTAAGCCGCGGCCGAAACGCAAATGTTCGATCAGCGCGCCATTGAGTGGAATCACGGCCTTGCGCGCCTCGCGGTATTCTTTGAGGCTGCGCAGAAAACTCGCCAAGTCTTCGCCGCGCGGGATCTCTTCAAAAACTTCGGCAATGCGGAAGCCGCCGCCATAGTCGAGTACGCTGAGCGTAAAAATATTTTCGCGCATCGTCCATTTGAGAACAATGTTTTCGGCGCCGGTTTTTGCATAACTCGCAAGAATCGCATTCGCGACGAGTTCGTCGGCGACGAGCGAAAGCTCAAAAATGCTTTGTTCAGAAAGCTCGAATGCTTTGGCGACAGATTCGATGTAAAGGCGCACGTGCGCTACCGCCGACAAGTCGGCAGGAATAAAGCACACTCCGCGTTTAATCTGCTTATTTTTTTCAACGGGATGCGAAGGCACAGCCCAATCACAAAACATGATTTCGAGATTTCCGGCGGGTGAGTTGGTTTCAAATTGTGCGAGCGTCACCGTTACCTTCATGATGCCGCCTTCAGGCTGATCATCTTTTCAAGACGATCCAGCACGCGAGCTTTGCCCAGTAAACCCAAATAAACCGGTAGCTCGAGACCTTCTAATCTACCTGTCGAAGCGAGGCGCAATGTCATAAACAAAGGTTTTCCTTTGACGCCGGCCTCTTTGCCGACCTGATTGACTGCGTCTTTAATCGCTTCGGCATTCAGTGTGTCGCCGTTATCGCCCATTTGCTCTATGAGACGTTTGAAAGCCGCAGCCAGCGACGAAAATTTTTCGTCGTTAAAGTACTCAGATGAGACATAATTCTGCTTTTGCGGTGCAAACGGAAGATAAAAATCGGCGAGGTAATTTTTGATCTGACCCAGCGTATCGAGATAAACGCGGAGCGATAATAGAATTCCGGTTAGGCGTGCGTTTTGTGCATTGCACTCCGCTTCGGGAACCACCGCTGTCGCGCGCACGAAGGGCAGAATCTCTTCAATGAATTGTGCATCATTCGTTGCGCGTATATGCTGGTTCGAAAGCCAGTTGAGTTTCGACTTCGGAAACAGGTATGTTTCCAGTTCGCCGATTGAGACCTGTGCTAAATCCACCTCAGCGGCTTTCGCAAGATCGAAAACGTCGAACATCGCCGGTGACTTGCTGCAGCGTGCGACATCGAACAGAGTCTTCTGTTCGTCGATCGTCATGTACTCACGGCCGTCGGGCGATGACCAGCCCAAGAGCGCCATGTAGTTGTTGAAAGCGCGCGCGGTATAACCAAGATCGCGGAATGCGGTAATCGGTGTCGCACCATGCCGCTTCGAGAGTTTTTTATGGTCAGAGCCGACAATTTCGCTGACGTGAGCCCAGTGCGGCACCTGCCAGCCGAATGCTTCATAGATCAGAACCTGGCGCGGCGTGTTCGACAAGTGACCGACACCGCGAATCACGTGCGATATTTTCATGAGGTGGTCGTCGACGACCACAGCGTAATTATATGAAGCGAAACCGTCTGATTTGACGATGATAAAATCGCCGATCAGTGCCGTGTCAAAACGCACGGTGCCCTGCACGATGTCTTCGACGACAACTTCCTTGGACGCTCCCGCCCTCCCTGGCTCGCGCGTCCCTTGGCCGTCCGTGGCCACGGCAGGCGTACGAAAGCGTATGGTGTGTTCATGTCCCTGCGCCTTTTTCTCTGCCACTTCTTCGGCGCTGAGATTGCGGCATTTGCCGTCATAGACGTATGGCAGCCCCATCGCTTCGCGCTGCTTTTTTTTGCGCTCGAGTTCGTCGGCTGAGCAGAAGCAGGGGTAGGCCTTTTTTTCAGCCACGAGTTTTTCGCTATATTCTTTAAAGATATGCAGACGTTCGGATTGTTTGTATGGACCGTGTGGGCCACCGACTTCGGGGCCTTCATCCCATTCGTAACCGAGCCATTTCAGAGAATCGATGACCTGATGATAACTTTGTTCGGTTGACCGCGCCTGATCGGTGTCTTCGATGCGCAGAATAAATTTCCCCTTTTGTGCGCGCGCGTAGAGATAATTGAACAGCGCCGTGCGGGCGCCGCCGACGTGAAGATAACCGGTGGGGGAGGGAGCGAAACGCGTGCGGACTTCAGACATGAAATGTGACAATAATCATAAACCCGATTTGAAGACATCCGGTCAATTCACATAGTGGTTTACGCCCTGTCTCGCCCCCGATTTCCGTTGTTTCTCCCCCCACCTATCTATGAAACGTGATTTGCAGAGGTTCCAGAACCAGGTCTTCGATCTGCTTGTGATCGGCGGCGGTGTCAGCGGCGCATCGATCGCCTGGGATGCCGTACTGCGAGGTTTTTCGGTCGCCCTTATCGAACGTCGGGATTTCGGGCATGCAACATCGGCCGCCACGTCAAAACTGATTCACGGCGGGTTACGCTACCTCGCGCAGGGTGATATTCCGGTGGTGCGCGAGTCGCTACGCGAACGCCGTTATCTCGAAATCAACATGCCGCACCAGGTTTTTCCGCTACCGTTTATGGTGCCGATCTACGATTTTACGCCGACGCCGCGCTGGATGTTGGGCATCGGCCTGACACTCTATGATGTTCTGTCATGGGACCGCAACTACATCGATGATCCCGATAAACATCTCGACCGCAAGCGCTGGCTGACACGCGAAAAAGCTTTGCAACTCGAGCCCGGCCTCAATCCGCAAGGTCTCAAGGGCGCGTATCATTATTACGACGCGCTCAATCGGCATCCGAACCGTTCAAACCTCGAATACGTGCTGTCGGCCGCTGCGCGCGGTGCACAGGTCGCCAACTATGTTGCTTGCGAAGATTTTATCATGGAAGAAACCGCCGGCGGCCGTCGTGTCAGCGGCGTCATCGCGCAAGACACGATGAGCGGAAAAGAATTTCCGATTCGTGCCAAGGTGACCGTCAACGCGACCGGGCCGTGGGGCGATATCGTACTCAATAAATTGCACGAGGCGCCCGCGCATAAACTGATGCGTTCAAAAGGTATTCACCTGTTGTTTCCGCGCTTTCACAAGAATACCACGATCGGTCTTGAAACCCGTGATAAACACCATATCTTTCTGATTCCCTGGGGAAATTATTCTCTGTTAGGTACAACGGATACTGAATTCAAGGGTGATCCCGATGATTTGACGGTGACCCGCGACGACGCCGAAGCATTTCTACAAACTTTCAATAATTATTTCCCGCAGCGCAAAACTCTCGCCGATGTCGTCAACACCTATGCCGGTCTGCGGCCGCTGGTTGCCGAAAGTTCTGTGACGAGTACGTACAAGGCCTCGCGCCGGCACGAGATCATATACCACCGCAAACACGAAAACGTCGACGGCCTCGTCTCTGTATTCGGCGGCAAGTGGACAACTTCACGCGCGCTCGCCGAAGAAACGGTTAACTTGATTGAAAAGAAGTTCGGTTTTCCACGCCGCCATTCGATTTCGCATAAAACACCCGTCATCGGCGGGCAGGTCGGGCCGCGGTTGGCGAATTTTATCGCCGAAGCACACGCGCGCTGGGATAAAGTTTATCCGCCGCAGCTCATCGATCATTTGATTGAAATTTATGGCGCGCTCTATGAACGCGTGCTCGATTATGTGATCAAAGATAAGTCACTGCTCAGGCAGATCGACACTGAATATCCTTTTATATACGCAGAGATCTACTACGCGGTGGAACAAGAAATGGCGCTGACGCTGACAGATTTTCTGAAGCGGCGCTGCGGCCTGGGCAATATGGGTTTCATCTCCGATGCATCGCTCAATGCCGTCGCGGGCACGATGGGCGATCTGTTACGTTGGGATAACACGCGCCGCCGCGAAGAAGTCGCCGAATTCAAAAAATCGCGTTCGATCATCGGCTGAGCAGGCGATGCGCGATTACCGCGAGCTCACCGCGTTTCTCGAAAAAAAACAGATTCCGTATCAACTTTCTCTTTCGCTGCGCGAGTACACGACATTTAGGCTCGGCGGGTCGGCGGATGTTTTTGCCACGCCACGGCATGCCGATGAACTTGCAGCTCTGCAGCAATATCTGAAAACGGCAGATATTCCCGTTTTTCTGTTAGGCGGCGGTTCAAACCTGCTGATCGCCGATAGCGGCTTTCGCGGCCTCGTGGTGCATCCTGCTTTTGGCGAAGAACCTGAAGTTCTGCACCGTTCCTCTGATCGATTGAGTGTTCGTATACCGGCCAGCGCGCGGGCCCCGCTAACCGGCAAGAAAATCTCTGCGCTGGGGTTTGCGGGACTGGAATTTCTCACCACCATACCGGGGCAGTTCGGCGGTTCGGTCATACAGAATGCGGGTTGCTACGGTCATGAACTGAAAGATACGATCACCGCGGTCGAAGTCGTGACACAGGGCGAGGTCAGAACGTTTGCCAATAATGAATGCGACTTTCGATACCGCGACAGCCTGTTTAAGCGTGACGGCGCGCTGTGGGTGGCGTCGGCTAACCTCGAATTGGCGGCCGGCGATGGCGCAGCGATTAGCGCGCGCATCGAAGATTACAAGAATCGGCGCATTGCGTCGCAACCGAAAAACCGGCGCTCGGCCGGCAGTATATTCAAGAACCCCACAGCGGCCGTGTCAGACAAAAAAGCCTGGCAGCTGATCGATGCCGCTGGCCTGCGCGGTGTACATGAAGGTGACGCTGAAATTTCGGCAGAACACTGTAACTTCATCGTCAATAACGGCAAGGCGCGTGCGGTGGATGTCTATAAGCTCATGCTTGTGATCGAACAGCGTGTGCTCGAAACGAGCGGCGTATCACTCGAGCGCGAGGTCGTGCTGGTCGGTGATTTTACTCAAGGTGGGTAGGCCTTGGCCGCTTCGTTATACTGCGTAACGGATATTCCCGAACGAATAATGCCGCCGTAGGTGTCGAAACTCTTGCGCTTTTTACGCGCGAAGCCGTTCTTGTAATCGACTTCGACGAGGCCAAAACGCGCGTCGTAGCCCTCAGCCCATTCGAAATTATCAATCAGCGACCAGTGGAAATAACCGCGCACATCGGCGCCATCTTTCATCGCCGCGGCAACTTCGGTAAGGTGGGTCACCAGCAGTTGCTGCCGCAATTTGTCGTCCGTCGCGGCATTGGCGGTACCCGATTCGAGAACGTAGATCGGCAATGCATAACGCGTCTTCGCGCCTAAGAGAACGGTCTTCATACCAAGCGGATAATCCGCCCAACCGAGTTCATTCTTGATTTCACCGGCGAACGCATCGTCATGATTCTTGATTTCAAATTTTGTCGGTGATAGTATATTCGATTTGATGTAGAAGCGGCCGTAGTAGTTGATGCCGATAAAATCTTGTGTGCCGGCAAGCCCGGCAATCGGCTTGGCAATATCGGTATTGGTGACTTTGAGCACGCCGGTTTTGATGGCATCGGTGAAATCCCAGATGAAGGCCTGTTCTACTTTGCCGGCAATGATGCGATCGAGAATCGCGTGGTTACGGTATGGAGCAAATTCGCGCGTGTGCTGCGTCACCCCGACGAGCACCTGAGTCCGGTTCTTGGCCGCGTTGTCTTTGATGACACGGTAAGCGGCTGCATGCGCGTTGAGCAGTGCCTCCATAACGGGGGCCACGGCTTTTTCATCGGGGCGCTTTTCGAGCGGCGGAAAAATGCCCTGCATATAACCCGAATAGATGTACACCATCGGTTCGTTGAGTGTGCACCAGACTTTTACGTCCTTTCCCCAGCGGTTCACGACAAAACTGACGAAACGAGAGAAATGCTCAATTGCGTCGCTGCGTTCCCAGCCGCGTTTGCCGTCTTTGGCCTCGAAGAACCACGCGGGAGAGCTGAAATGGAACAGCGTCACCGAAGGTTCGATTTCGTGTTTTTTCAGCTCGGCGAAGAGCTTGTCATAGAACGCCACGGCAACCGCATCGGCCTGTGCCATGCCGGCTCGCGGAAACAGGCGATCCCACGCGATCGAAAAACGGTACGCGTTGGCGCCGAGATCGCGCATCAGGGCGACATCTTCGGCAAGCTTCTCGCTGTGGCCGGTCTTCAGGCGAATGACCGCCTCGCTCCATTGGTGCAGGTCTTTGATCGCCGCACCGGCTACCGGCTTACCTTCACCCGCGTAACTTTTTCTGATGAGTTCGGCCCAGTCGCTTGCCTGCGTCGGTTCGAGTTGTTCGGCTGCGGTTGCCGTACCCCATAAAAAACTACGCGGGAAAGTAACGGCATCGGTGATTGTCTGCGTTGAAAGCCGTTTC
>JAEUSA010000037.1 GCA_016788945.1 Leptospiraceae bacterium | reverse complement strand
ATCGTTTGAGCAATTTACCTAAGGCGGAGATGACTGCGTCGCCCGTCGTATGGCCGTGCGTGTCGTTAATTTTCTTAAAATTATCGATGTCGAGAATAAGTAGCGAAAACTCGCGATTACGCCGCATCGCCTGCTTGGCTTCGCGCTCGATTGCCGCGTCAAAAAATCTGCGGTTGAACACACCGGTCAGTTCGTCGATCGCTGCCTGTCTTGCGGTTTCGGCGTAGACATGAATTTCAATGACTTTCGGATTTTTGAGTTCATGGCTTTCGTTGACGAAATAGTCGAGCATCGCCACTCTGAAACCCGTGGGTCTGCCGAGCTTTTGTTCGAGCAGATCTCGGTGCGATAGAATATTTTCCCAGGTTTTTTTGGCTTCGACGGGTGGCAGGCGCAGATGGCACATTACGTGCAGTAGCCGCGCGTAGATGTTTTTTTCACCTTCTTTATAGAGAGACTCAGCGGCGGATAGCACCTTGTCTTCCGATGCTTCATCGTCACCGAATACCTGACTGATGAGATCGAGTTCGCCCTGGATACCCGAAGAAACCCGCATGCATGACCGTGTTATGCCGCAACGCCTTGTAAAGTTGAATACGAAAATCTGGCCACGGGGCCGTGATGCGGTTATTCACCGCGACGGGATTTCTGTTTTAGCCATTCGAGCATCTCGGGAGTGATCTCGACATCGGGATTCTGCTGCTGCCATTCGGCGAGATCAACCTCGCCTTGCTCTTCGGCTTCGTGCGACAAGGCCGTACGTATCAGTCGCAGAAAAATGTAGATGGAAACCGAACTGATGAAGCCGGCAATTATGTACGCCAGCGGTTTGACCAGAGCCGATTTGCCTAACAGATAGTGAGCGAGAATTCCCGCGTCGGTGCGCATCACATCACCGTGAATAAAATCGTTGAGGTCGTAGAGCGAATACAGCGCTGTCAGCCCGCCAAGAACAAAGAGCAACAGATGATTAAAACGCGGAAAAATAAACGCCGAGACGGTGAACATGAGTCCCCAGCCACCGCTGATAATGTACTTGAGGTACTTATCTGAAGTCTTGATCGGAGCACCGTCGGGAAAAAAGCCGAAAAAGATGACGGTGAGCCCAACGAGCAGAGAGACCGTACGTATCCAGCGGCCCGTGAGCGAAGCACGTAGCATGATATAACCCCAGAGAATACTGCCGATATAACCCGCGATCGCAATAAGGAAAAAGATGCCCTTGCCGCTCGCGGCATAAGTCGCGCCCGATTCGTCCCATTCGATCGAAATTGCCGATAGTTGCCCGCCGGTCAGAATTGTCGCAATCGCATGCGATGTTTCATGCAGAAACACAACAAAAAGCTTGAGCGGCTTCAGGGCAGGCGATTGCCAGAAAAAAATCAGCAGCACGATCAGCACGCTCAGCGCAACAACACGCAGAATAACTGTTTTCATCGATCTCAGAATAGAGCGTAGAGCACGCCGAGATTGAGCTGCACACGAAGATGCAATAGGTCGCCGACCGAATACGTATGTTGTCTACCGGGAATGAGGTTCAGCCCTAACACCCCGCTGATCGTCATGGTGAGATTTTCGGTGAGCCGCGGCGTAAACTGCACTGCGGCGTCGGCAAATATCTGGTTATAGCTCGATTCAGGTACGGGCGCACCGTCGACATAGACGGTGGCCTCAGTCAGGTGTGTTAATCCCAACCCGAGATTAAAAAAGGAAAACACTTTGAAATACGCATGTGCGTAGAGCACCGGAAAGTGCCATTGCCGCCGATTCGACATATCGACTTTGATGGTATTAACGGTGAGCGACAGCATGCGCATCGCACCGATACCACCCTGAATATAAAAATCGGGAAATTCATAG
Organism: Leptospiraceae bacterium; assembly: GCA_016788945.1. Taxonomy (GTDB): domain Bacteria; phylum Spirochaetota; class Leptospiria; order Turneriellales; family Turneriellaceae; genus Turneriella. The sequence goes on along the minus strand of JAEUSA010000037.1, from coordinate 8,747 downwards.
CGGGCGATCAGTGACCCGCCGAAGGTTGAATAGCTGACCGAATATTCGCCTTTACTTTTATCGAGACCTTCTTCATTGTGCGCCAGCAGCGATGATTCGATACCGGCAGAAAACCGCCTTGGCAATGCATTACCGCGCTCGTCGACGGCAAGCAGTGGTGAGATTATCGCCACCACAAGATAAATAGCTGCCAAATGCTTCAGCATGAGCCGCCTAAGATCACGAGAGGCAAGATCGCGTCAAGACTTCGTTTTCCCCGCTGGTAATCAAAACATCATCTTCAATGCGTATGCCGATGCCGCGAAATTGGGGGTCTAAAAAATCATATTCGGGCGGAAAATACAGCCCCGGCTCGACGGTAATCACCATGCCGGGTTCAAGAACGCGGCTTTTGCCATCGATGAAATAATCGCCGACGTCGTGCACATCGAGGCCGAGATAATGTGAGGTACGATGCATGTAAAAAAGATTGTAATATTCCTTTTCGAGCACCTCGTCGAGCGAAGTGACTTTGACATATTTGTCGGCGGTTGAGCCTTCTTTTTTCGGCCGTTCGGGAACTTTATCGAACAGCTTCAACTCCAAAAGACCGGCGGCAAGTATCTTCACCGCACTCATGTGCACATCGTCGACGCTGGCTCCGCTGCGGGCGTTCCGAATTGCACTATGCTGCGCTTCGAGCACGAGAGCGTAGAGTTCAGATTTGAGCTCTCCCCCCTTTCCGCCAAGGAGGGTCGTGCGCGTGATATCCGAGGCATAACCATGAACTTCACAGCCCGCATCGATCAGAATAAAATCGCCCTGCCCTGCGACGGCGCCACTGCCCTCATAATGCAGAACGGTCGCATTGGCTCCCGCAGCGACAATCGACGGGTAAGCGAGACGGTCAGCCCCTGCTGCCATGAATTCATGCTCTATAATCGCCTTGATGCGGGCTTCGCTGACTTCGCCCGTTGCCGAGAGAATGAATTCCCGAGCGCGGTTATGCGCGGCTGCAGAAATTTCCGCTGCCCGGCGCATGTGGACAAGATCAAACTCATCTTTGATTAACCGACATTCGTGCAAAAGCTCCGACGCCCTGATGACGGTGCGGGGGGCAAGAGTACCCCGGCGCGAATAGCTGATCAGCTCGTGCAGCGTCTTGAATAGCTGGCGGTCAAAATCGGCATATTGACCGAAATCAAAATAAAGTACACGCCGACCTTTGAGCATTTCGCCACAGCTTTGGGTGAATTCTTTATTATCGTGCGCGACCACATCGAGACCTTCTGCCGACAGCTGCTGTTGCAGAAATTCATGGCCTTTGACCGGGCCGACCCAGCGCTCCCGCTCGGGGTCGCGCGTCTGCGCAAAGAAATGCACGGCTTCGGGGGTTATCGCTAACGCCAGCTCTTCTTCGTTTACGCCGGTCAGATAGATGATGTCGGAATGGGCGCGGTACGGAAAATGCGTGTCGCGGTTGCGCAGTTGCGCCGGTGCGGCAGGCAGTAAAAGCAGCGAATCGGGCTGCATCCGCTTCTGCACTTTCTTGATCCGCTCGCCGTGAATGCTCATCACCTGCAGAGCCCGGTGTGTCCGCTGTTGCGTCACCCATTTTGCGCCCCTGCGACGATTGAGTTTCGACATGACAATCTGCCCTGATCGTTAAAACCGGCGCGTTGCTGATTACTATCAAGAACTCCCGCTCGCTGCTTTCGCCTTATCTCGAAAGATTAATCGCCCGCCTCGTGCGCGCCTATGCCCCGCGCATCATTGCGACCTATCACGCAGAACCCGGTGCACTCAACGAATCGTTCGGGAACTTCATTCCGCTGAAAGCGGCGACCGCGAAACCTGAAGTACTGATCAGCGCCGATGCCGCCGGCAGCACGCTGACACTGCGCAAGAATCGGCCGCAGGTAGCGGTAATTTTGGCTTTTAACCGTGGCGCCGACCGCTCATTGCGCGCAGCAGTACAGGATATTCCGGGTTATGAAGTCCGTGAGTTATTCCATTTTGGCGCGTTTACCCTGCCCGTGATCTGGCTGGTCTTTTTGCCGGGAATAAAAAGTCTCGCCCGTTTCTTGTTCTCGCTCGAAGTCAGGCTGCATCCTTATCTCAACCAGCTCATCGGAGTCGGCACGGTGTGCGTTCTGCAGGCGCACCGCAAAGAACCGGAAAAACAACCCGAGATCGCTTGTGTTATACCGGCGTACAATGAAGCCGAGCGCCTGCCGCTCTATCTTCCGTCGGTAATCCGCTATTTCAAGTCGCGCAAAATCAGCCATGAGATCATCGTGGTCGACGACGGCAGTCGCGACAATACGGCGGCGGTCATACACAAGGCCTTCCCGCGCGTGCAGACACTCAGGCTCTATGAAAATTCGGGTAAAGGTGCAGCCGTGCGCGAAGGTGTACTCGCGGCTTCAGCCAAGAGAATACTCGTGTGCGACGCCGATGGAGCAACGCCGATTACTGAACTCCCCAAACTCGAACTGGCACTCAAAACCGGCGCCGACGCGGCAATCGGATCACGCTACCTCAGCGGCAGTGAAATCGGCGTCAAACAGAACATCGTGCGCCGCCTCGTGAGTCGCAGCGGAAATCTGCTGATTCGTCTGCTGCTCGATCTGCCCTATAAAGATACCCAATGCGGGTTCAAGCTGTTTGAACGCCGCGCGGCACAGTACATATTCCGCTCGCTGGCCAATATCCGATTCGGCTTCGATTTTGAGATTCTGAAAAAGGCCGCCGTTGTGGGCCTCACGGTCGCCGAAGTACCCGTGCGTTGGAATGACCAGGCGGGCAGCAAAGTAACTTTCAAGCAGACGCTGCGCGTACTCAATGAACTCATTCGTTTTCGTTTCGGTCATCTGATCAAGTTCGCCGTTACCGGGTCGATCAATACCTTTACCGATTTTGCGATCCATAACACGCTGATCCTCACCTTCGGCAATGGGGGTGAAATACGTCAGCTCATGTACATGGTCGCGGCCTTTTTGTGTGCGAACCTGCTCGCATTCACTCTGCACAGCGGCTATACGTTCAAGCGCCGTGCGGCATACCGGCGTTTCTTTACGGTTTCGGTTTTTACGCTGCTTATTTCAGCGCTGATCTTCCACGGGCTCAACCTGCTCTACAACCCCGAACTCAGCGTCTTGCGCACAAATCTATTCAAGCTTTCCACTGTGCTGATCAGTTTCATCACCAACTATTTTGGCTATAAATTCTGGGTTTACCGTTACCCGATGTAAAATGGATATACTCGACCGCTACGTCTTTAAGTCATTTTTGAAATCTTTCTTCGGCACGCTCGTGCTGCTGATCGGCGTCGCTGTGATTGTCAAAGTGCTCGATTCGATCAAAGACTTCAACGAAAATAAGCAGGGCACAGCGCTGCTCATACAGTATTACATCACCATCGCACCGACATTCATTACCTATATCGTACCGCCTTCGCTGATGTTCGCCGTGGCATTTACCATCGCGCAGTTCGGCCGCAATTTTGAGATTACCGTGATGCTCGCAGCGGGTAGATCATTTCGTCGTATTCTGCGGCCCATTGTGGTGTTTTCCTGCGTTCTTTCGGTGGCGTTCTTTTTTTTCAACGAGTACGTGTCCTTTCCCGCCGCGTATAAGGCAGTCGACATCAGCTATGCATTGCGCAATAAAGGCAGCGATGCGAGGCTGCGCAAGCATGATCACAGCAGCAACCTGACTCTGCGTTTTGGCAAACGTTATTATACGATCGGTTACGGTGCTTGGTACGATAAAACACTGATCGGCTTTCATTTGCTCGAGTTGGGCGATACCGGCTCGATCAGCCGCATCATCGAAGCTGAAAAGGCCATTTCTGAAGGCGGCGAATCGGGGCGCTGGCATTTCGTCCGTGCGCGGATTTCCCGCTTTGACCAGAGCGGCCTTTACCTCGATACCGATTCCTATGAAAATATCGATCTGGAGCTTCCGGAAAATATGCGGGCATTCCAGAATTTTTATGTCGAAATGGACTCCGAAGAGCGCTCGATTTTCGATTCGTACAAGATCTACAGTAAACGCCGCGAATCGGGTGGTGAATATTCGGTCTTTCTGACCGAAGTATTCTGGCACGCGGGATATCCGCTGGTATGTTTCTTTATTGCCTTCATTGGTGGCATGATCGGCGGACGGCTCAAAAAGGGGAGTGCCGCCACCAGTATCGCCGTGTCGATGCTGTTTACCCTCGCGTATTTCTTCTTTATGTATTTCGGCTCGGCATTCGGCGAGAGCGGTTCGCTACATCCCTTTATTGCCGGCAACCTTGCCAACATTATTGCCGGTGCTGCCACCGCCTATGTCTACTGGCGCATGGATTATTAGGGACGGCCCGGCGAACAATTGCAGATTTACCTATGGCGGCCCACTGGTTCGATGAATTGACCAAAGAATATGCTGAAGCGCTGGCCGTTTCGCCGATAAAGGTGCGCCTGATTGCGCATACCGCGCGCCCGTTTGATATTGCCGCGGCATCAGCACGCACATGCTATAGTTCAAAGGGTTTGCTCACGCCCGATGACATGCACAAATCGGAAAAATCGCTTGAACTGCGAAAAAAAGTCGCGCGCGCAACGCTTAAGTCTGGCCACCACACGACACGCCAGCATGCACAGTTTGTTTTTGGCCTCGAGAATGTCAGCCGGCAGTTGATCTGGCAGATACTGCACGCTCATCCTTATTACAATTCAGAGCAGGTGTCACAGCGTTATGTACCGATCAAAGCCGACCGCACTTGGTATACCCTGCCCCGCACGCTCGCCGGCAACGCTGCGGTGCATGCGCTGCACGAGCGCGCCTTTGCCACCTATAGCCAGCTGATCACAGAGCTTACGCCCGTGGTCGAAGAGATCTTTTTTTCCATTCACCGGCTGAAGGCGCGAAATCGGGAAGATCACGCCGATGCCATCAAGAAGCGCTGCATGGAAGTCGCGCGCTACATCATGCCGGTTTCGACCGTGGCCTATCTCTACCACAGCATCAGTGCGCTGACGCTGATGCGTTACGCGCGTATGCTGCTATGGTCGCGCAGCGAAGAATTTGTCGTCTTGGGCATACACATGCTGCGCATCGTGCGCGAAATTGACGCAGATCTTTTCGAAGAAATGCCCGAGCCCCTCGCTGCTCCCGAGCGCAGCATCGACGCAGCCGCGGCAAAAAAGAATAATGCGGCATTCGACGCTCTGCTCACGGGCAAAAGTGCGCGTCTTGTTTCATCATCGGTAGATGCACTCACGCAATCAGGGGGGATTTTTCCTTCTGCCGCGGCGGCGCTCGACACGCAGCTTAACCCGTTACTCGGCGATGTCTTTTACCCAGGTACACTCGACGAAACGACACGGCTTCTGAACCATGCGCATTTCACCTTCCAGAAGAAATTATCACATACGGCAGACTCGCAGGAGCAGCGCCATCGCACTCTGCCGGGAAACCGGCCGCACCTTGCGGCGCAGGTGTCGCTCGAAGACGATTATATCACACCGCGGCTGATTCACGAATCAGAGCGCGCTGCCGCCACCTACCGCAACTACCTTTCGGAAAATTTTGCCCTATTGCGCTCGCTGTGGCAAAACGAAGCACTTCCGCGCGAAGACCTCACCTACATTCTGCCCAATGCATTTCCCGTACGGTTTATGGAATCGGGTGATTTCTACAATTTCTACCACAAGTGGAAATCACGCCTCTGCTATAATGCGCAGGAAGAAATCTTCTATTCGGCGCATGCCGAGGTCAGCGAAATCAAAAGCCGTTTTCCAGAAATCGGGCAGTATATCGGCCCCCCGTGCGTCGTGCGCGAACATTTGAAGCCCCGCTGCCCCGAAGGCGACCACTTCTGCGGCATTAAGGTATGGCAGGTTCCGTTTGAAAACTACGCGCGCGTGATCTGACAGCGTCAGGTAGAAAGAATTGCGACAACGTCTTCAAAGCGTTTAGGCAACGGCAGGGCAAAATCGAGGGTCTTGCGCTTGAACGGATGCTTCAGGCTCAGCTTTTGTGCCATGAGTAGCATACCGGCCGCCTGAATGCGCATGCGCTTTTCGCGTCCGATATTGTAGAGTTTGAATTTGCTTTCGTCATTGCCGTAAACGGTGTCGCCGACAATCGGCGCGTTGAAATACGCTGCCGTGGCCCGAATCTGGTGCGTGCGCCCGGTGATAAGCGCGATCGAAAGTCGGGTCGCGAACTTGAGCGGGCTCTGTTCGCTGATTTCGAGTATCGCTTCGCGAGCACGGCTGCGTCCCGCAGTTTCGTGTTCGGAAAAACGCATTTTCCGCCGGTTATGGGTATCTCGCGTTATGAATCCTTCTACAACTTCAGGTAACTTCACCTGCCCCCACACAATCGCCGCATATTCTTTGCTGACTTCACGGCCCGCAAATGCACGCGAAAGTGCAGTACGCGCCTTGTCGGTTTTTGCCACCAGCAAAAGACCTTCGGTTTCGCGATCGAGGCGGTGTACAATGCCCGGCCGTTCCGCGTGCGGTGCGAGGCGATCGAGTTTACCGATCAATGCGTGCACCATCGTGTCGGCGCCCGTGCCGGCACCGGGGTGCACGGTCATGCCCGCCGGTTTATGCACGACGGCGAGGTACTCATCTTCAAACAGCACCGGAATATCGAAATCGAACGGTATCAGGGCAGTAGGTTCGTCGTCGCTCAGGCGGATCTCAATTTCGGTAGGTTGTTTGGCCTTAAATGACGATTTATTGTGGTGCGCGGGAATTCCCGTCACGCGGCCTTCGGCAATCAGCTTCTGCAGCTTTGAGCGCGATACGCCGGAATCTTTCACCGCTTCGGCGAGAAACCTGTCGAGGCGCTCGCCCGCGGGCAGAGTCAATTTGAGAATGCGGTCGGGCAAGCTACTCAATACCTACCGCAAGGTAGGCCTTATAGTTTTTCCATTCGATGGGAATCACAAATGTCGGCACGCGCGTCGGCATATCAATCTGTTCAGGCTTGCCGACGAGAACAACGGGCACCGAAATCTGAAAATCCGAACCGAAGGCGAGCGAGGCATTGCCGGCGACGGTATTGGCCATTTCACCCGCAAGGTCTTTGATCGAAGAAAGGCCTGGGTCGGCAACACCGAGGTATTCAGTAACGATTTCGGCGACCATGTCGCGCGGGCAGGTTATGAAAATACCACCGCGGCGGCGGCCGGTAAGGCCAATGATGCCGGTAATCTCTTCGATGCGGTGGTTCTCTGACTTGACGTAGGGAATACCCACACTCGCCGGCGTCGACGTGATGGTGTTGAAATAGCGCATCACGCCTTCGACAAATGTCTTGAGTTCTGCTTCTTTCATACCGGCGGGCTATTTGCTGAACTGCAGGTCGTAAAGTTTCTTGTAATGTCCCTTTTTCTTCAGCAACTGTTTATGTGTACCGCGTTCGACGATGCGTCCTTTATCCATCACCAGAATCAGATCGGCGCTGTAGATCGTCGACAGGCGGTGCGCAATCACAAACACCGTGCGGTTTTTCATCAGTTTTTCGAGTGCTTTCTGCACCAAGCGCTCTGATTCGGTATCGAGCGCACTCGTCGCTTCGTCCAGTATGAGAATCTGCGGGTCTTTCAAAATCGCGCGCGCGATGGAAATTCTCTGCCGCTGCCCGCCGGAGAGCATGAGTCCGCGTTCGCCGATCGGGGTATCGTAGCGTTTGGGCAAATTCTTGATGAAAACGTCGGCGTAAGCCATTTCGGCCGCGCGCTCGATTTCACTTTCAGGAATATCATCGCGACCATAAGAAATATTCTGTCGCACGGTACCGTTGAAGAGAAAAATTTCCTGCGTAACCACACCGATCGCGCGACGCAGATCGGCGATACGTAGGTCGCGCACGTCTTCACCGTCGAACAGTATTTTGCCTTCGCTGACATCGTAGAACCGCGGAATCAAGTCGACGAGCGTCGACTTGCCCGCGCCCGAATGACCGACGAGGGCGACGCGCGAACCTACCGGCACATCGAAGTTGATATTTCTCAGCACCTGCGCTTCGGTCTGCGGATAGTGGAAGCTGATATTCTTGAAACGGATATCTTTTTTGAGCTGTTCGAACGGTTTTGCGTGTGCGGCTTCGCTGACGTCGTTCGGGGTGTCAATGAGCGCAAAGATACGCTCGCCCGCAGCTGTCGCGCGCTGCACCATATTATACCATGAGGCAATTTGTTTGATGGGGCTGATGATGACCATCAACGTAAACAGGAAGAGGAAAAAACTGCCCGAGGTAAATTCGCCGTCAATGATGCGGGCCGCGCCGTAAACAATCAGGCCGATGATCATCAGGCTGGTGGTGAATTCGACGAGCGCCGGCGACAGCGCATTGTTCATACGGAATTTGAAAATCTGCCTGAACAATGAATCGTTGATATGGCTGAACTGCGCGTGTTCGAATTTTTCCATACCGAAGGCGCGAATGATACGAATGCCCGAAATCACCTCTTGCATATGGCCTGTCAGATCGGCAAGGCTCGTCTGCTCACGCTGTGTAATGTCTTTGATTTTGCGCGCGTAGTGGTTTACCGGCCACAGCACGAGAGGGACACCGATGATTGTGATAATCAACAGCTTAAAACTGATTAGGCTCAGCAGTACAAGGTGCGTCGTGATAATAAAAAAATTGTTGATCGAAACGCGCAAATAGTCAGAGGCCGAATCGGAAAGCAAGTTCGCGTCGTTGATGATGCGGCTCATCATCACACCAGTTTTTTCTTTAACAAAGAACGACATAGG
>JAEUSA010000455.1 GCA_016788945.1 Leptospiraceae bacterium | reverse complement strand
AAGCCACGGCAGACCAATCGATCTCACCTTTTTTCCCCACGCTCACAGCTTCTGGTTCTCTATTCAGACAAGGACCGACATTTTTTCCGGAAGGCGACCGTTGGTCAGTCAACGTCGGCGTCACCTACCCGTTGTTTTCCGGTGGTAAAGATTATTATACGCTCAAGGCGAATAAATCTGCACACGATGCTGCAAAACAAAACCGTGAGGCAGTCGAAGCCATGCGGATTTCAAAACTACAACAGGCATTGCAGGCTTATCGGGCTGCCGTCGAGAACGCACGGGTGAGTGAGTCGCTGCTTGGCGCCAGCACCGTACGCGCACAAATTGCCCGGGTGAAGTACATGAGCGGTTTGTTATCGTTCGACCAATGGGACATTATCGAAAATGAACTCATTACGCGACAGAAAGATGCTTTGCAGACGCGCTATGATCTTGAAATCGCACAGGCCGCATGGGAGCAGACGCGCGGCGAAGGACCCGAAATCTGAAACGTATCATTCTGGTATCTGCGGGATTAGCGGCGCTCGCATTGGCGATATACTTTTTTTTCGGGCGGGCGAAAAAGACCGAAGTTACATACAATGAAGTAAAACCCCGCCGCACCGACCTGCGCATTACCGTTACCAGCACCGGCACCGTTTCTCCGCAAGGCCGCATCGAAATGAAGCCCCCCGTACCCGGACGGGTTGACAGCGTGCTCGTCAAAGAAGGGCAAAAGGTGCGCAAAGGGCAGATTCTTGCATGGATGAGTTCGACAGAACGCGCAGCTTTGCTCGATTCGGCGCGCGCTGTGAGTAGTGAAGAATTCAAACGATTTCAGGAATATTATAAAGCCACACCGATTATGGCTCCGGTTTCGGGTACGATCATTTTGCGCAATGTCGAACCCGGGCAAACCGTCGCCGCGGCTGATGTACTGCTCGTCGTTTCAGACCGGCTGCAGGTGGTGGCAAAAGTAGACGAAACGGATATCGCACAGATCAAGCCCGGCATCGAAGCCGAAATTATTCTCGATGCGTACCCTAAAGAACCAATCGAAGGCCGCGTGCAGGCGATCGCCTTCGAGGCCAAAACAGTGAATAACGTGACGACCTACGATGTCGACACGTTGCCGAAAAAACAACCTGATTTCATGCGCAGCGGTATGACGGCAAATGTGACTTTCATTTTGAAAGAAAGAGAAGACATACTCACGCTGCCGCTTTCGGCAATACAATTCAAGAAAGAGTCGCCATTCGTAATGGTCAAAGATACGCAAGGAAAACCCGTAGAAACCCTCGTCGAAATCGGCGAATCAGACGGCAGTAATACAGAAATCGTATCGGGTATCGACGAGAATGCCACCGTGCTGATTCCCCGCGTGCAGATGCCGGGCAAGCAGGGGACAAATCCGTTCGGGCCACAACGCCGCGGAGGCGGGCAAGGGTCATCATCGGGTAAAAATCGTGTACATTAATGCGGTGGAGCTCTCTGTTGCGTGAACACGGTGCCCCGGGCGCAACATGATCGAAATCAGCCACTTAAGCAAGAAGTATGAGTTGGGTGGCGGAACGGTTTACGCGCTGCGCGATGTCTCGTTGAACATCGGCCCCACCGAGTTCGTCGCCATTATGGGCCGCTCGGGTTCGGGAAAATCGACCTTGCTGCATATTCTGGGCTTGCTCGATCAGCCCAGCGGCGGCAGTTATAAGCTATTCGGGCGCGAAGTCTCTCATCTCAGCGAAGACGAACTGGCTATCTACCGGCGACAGACTTTGGGTTTTATTTTTCAACAGTTTCACCTGCTGCCCCGTCTCGAAGCGCTCGAAAATGTTTCCATGCCGCTGCTCTACTCCGGCCGCACCGGCCTTGCGCAGACCCCCGAAACTCTGATGGCCGATGTCAACCTGAGTGACCGCATGCACCACCGCCCCTCGGAATTATCCGGCGGTCAGCAACAACGCGTGGCGATTGCCCGCTCACTCGTCAACGCCCCGCGTATGCTGCTCGCTGACGAGCCGACGGGCAATCTCGACACCGCTTCGCAGCATGACATCCTCATGTTGTTGAAAGAAATGCACGACAGCGGCCTCGGCGTCATTGTCGTCACACACGATGAAGAAGTCGCCGAGCAGACAAACCGCATCATCAAGCTTAAAGACGGCAACGTCGTGTCAGACAAAAGCAAGAAAAAGATAATCACGCGACCCGCAGAATCAACGCCACACGGTCAGTTTGCGATGACAACGGATGAAACCCCGGCGAAAGAACTGAATGCGGTCGCCTATTTTTTCCAGCATCTCGGCGAAGGCTACCGCGCGGTTCTCGCAAACAAATTGCGCAGCGCGCTGTCGATGCTCGGCATCACCATCGGCGTCGCCTCAGTCATCGCGATGCTTGCCCTCGGGCGCGGCGCGCAGCAGTCGATCGAAGCGCAGCTAAAAAGCCTTGGTGCCAATGTGATGGTCGTCAGACCCAGTGCAGTACGCGTCGGCGGTGTCGCGCAAGAAAGCGGCAGCCCGGCCCGCATTACCTACGAAGACATCGCGTGGGTAAAAGACCGCATACCCGGCGTCAGAGCTGTCTCCGGTAGCGTAGCAAGCCGTGGTCAGGTATCTTTCGGCAACAAAAACTGGAGCACGCAAGTGCAGGGAGTCAATGTCGAATACGCGACCATTCGCTCGGCGGCCCCGTTTGTCGGCCGCATGTTCACACAGAAAGAAAACCAGTCACGGGCCCGCGTCGCCCTTTTGGGGCTTACGGTTATGCGCGAATTATACGGCAGCGAAAATCCGGTCGGCACTTTTATCAAGATAAACAAGGTCAACTTTCAAGTGATCGGTGTCATGCCCGAGAAGGGCGGTACGGGTTTTCGGGATCAGGATGACGTAATCGTTATTCCAATATTGACCGCGATGCATCGACTGATGGGCAAGGTCTATATCGATTCGATCGATTTAGAAGGCGACGGTGTGACCAATCTCGACGACCTCGGCGATGCGGTGAAACGCAGTCTCTATGCACGCCACCGTATTCCGGTATCATTGCAAGACGACGCGTATCAGGTGATGAACCTCGCCGACATACGCGCCGCGGTCAGCGCCACCTCATCAACAATGTCAGCGCTTTTAGCATCGATTGCCGCGGTATCATTGCTCGTCGGCGGCATCGGCATCATGAACATCATGCTGGTCTCGGTCACCGAACGCACAAAAGAAATCGGGTTGCGCAAGGCAGTCGGCGCCCGCAGGCGCGACATTCTATTCCAATTTCTGATCGAGACGCTCGCTGTGAGCCTGTCAGGAGGTGCGCTCGGGCTTTTGTTGGGTGTACTGATTTCGCTGCTGATGTCGGCACTGGCGGGTTGGTCAACTTCGATCAGCGGATTTTCCGTTGTGCTTTCGGTATTATTCTCTGTCGTCGTCGGTCTCGTATTCGGCATTTACCCCGCGCGCAAGGCCGCGGGACTCAACCCGATCGAAGCACTGCGGCACGAGTAACTATTTCGCGTTTTTGATCAGATCGCCGAAGCTGTCTGCCTTGAGACTTGCTCCGCCGACTAAGGCGCCGTCGACATCGGGCATTGCCATAATCGCACCGATATTATCAGGCTTAACAGAACCGCCGTAGAGTATGCGTATACCGGGAGCGATCGCGGCGTTCAGCTCAGCGATGCGTTTGCGAATCGTCGCATGCATTTTCTGCGCATCGTCGGGTGTCGCATTCTTGCCGGTGCCAATTGCCCATACGGGCTCGTATGCTATAGAAATCAGTTTCCATTGGTCGGGTTTGATACCCGACAGGGCCGAGTTGATCTGGTCGAGCACGACTGCCTCGGCATTGCCCGATTCGCGCTCAGCAAGGGTCTCACCCACGCAGAGCATACAGCGCAAACCCTGATCGAGCACACGTTCTACCTTTTGTTTGATAAACGAATCGCTTTCTTTAATTACGTGACGGCGCTCTGAATGCCCGAGTAGAATATAGGCGGCGCCGGCGTCTTTTGCCTGACTGGCTGAAATTTCGCCTGTGAACGCCCCGTCCTTTTCCGCAGAACAATTTTGCACACCGACAGCAACACGGCTGCCCGCGGTGGCTTTCGCGACGCTGACAAACTGTAGAAATGTCGGATAAATCAATACATCGCGATCATTATATTTCGCTGCGGCATCGGCGACTTGACGAGCGAGCGCTTCGGCCTCGCGCAGAGTGAGGTTCATTTTCCAGTTACCGGCAATCAGAGGGGTTCGCATAGATTTAATTCGTTTACGTGCTACGCCTGTAAATGAAAAAAATCATGATGCGAACCTATGCTGAGGCGCTCGCCGTCGCCGAATTGTGGAGCCGGCCGCCATTCGACAATGATACGATTACCGTAGTGAAAACTCTGCTCGAGAAGAGCGAACCCGATCGCGAACACGCCATCATAGATCGCTTCGGTTATGATCTGAGCTTCGGCACCGCCGGTATGCGCGCCATTATGGATGTCGGCACCGCGCGCATGAATGAATACATCATCGCGCGCGTCAGCACGGCGGTCGCTCAGGTGGTTACCACGACCACAACAGGCCGAAGGCCGGTTGTGGTCGTGGGTTACGACGGCCGAAAAGATTCGGCCAAATTTGCCAAGGTGGCGACGGCGCAGTTTCTTGCACACGGCATCGATGTGCAGGCGTTTGACCGCATTGTACCAACGCCGGTGGTACCATTCGCCGTGCGCCGGCTCAAAGCCGATTGCGGGGTGATGATTACGTCAAGCCACAATGCTGCCGCGTACAACGGTTACAAGGTCTACAATGCCAACGGCGCGCAGATTCT
>JAEUSA010000086.1 GCA_016788945.1 Leptospiraceae bacterium | reverse complement strand
GGCGCTTGCGCAATCGGAGTCAAAAAAGATTCAGGCATTCTCAGCAGCCGACGTACGTTTCACCAAAAAATTTCGTTTTGATCACACACAAGGTGACCAGGTTGCCCTGTTTTACGAAGTGCTCAACGAAAAATCGTCGGGCATGCCCGAGCTGATGCTGCCCGCTGGTAAGGCACGCGTCTATCAAGAAGATTCTCAGGGATCTGAAGCGTTTTTGGGCGAAGACTGGACACAAGAAACCGGTGCCGGCCAAAAGCTGGAGCTGAAATTGGGTCAGGCCAAAGAGGTGAAAGTCAAGCGCACGATCGTCAGAAAAAAAGAAGAAATCGTCAAATTACCCATCAAAAATTATCACCAGACAATTCGCTACCAGATTGAAAATTTCAAAGACACACCGGTCGCGCTGACTGTAATAGAGCACCCGGGCGGTGAGTGGGTGATCGACGACATTGAGACGAAAGAAGAGAGCGGAGAGCGCGATGATATTCGCGAGAAATCGTACTCAACCGACGTCAGGCAAGAGCGCATCGACCTCGACAATGTCAAACTGCACGTACAGGTTCCAGCGAATGGCCGTGAAAAAAAGAAACTGAATGTCTATGTGAAGCTGGTGCTGAAGAACCGGTGGTAGATTCGTTAGTTCAGAGACGCGCAGTATGCGCGTCTCTGAACTAACATTAATTCGAAACTGAACCTATTGTTCCCCTGAAATACGAACCCATAATCGTTTTGATTGTCGCTGTCGGGTCTTGCGCATAGTGGTAATGGTAGGTCGCGGTTGACAGATGGCGCGTCGTTGTCGTGTGACCGTGCAGCTCATCGAGGGTCGTTGCAGAATTACCGGTGAGCCCCGTCGCCGTGGTCGGTGCTGTATTGGTGTTCGCTGTCGGTGTGAAATCATCAGCCGTTGAGACCGTGCCGTTATCGCATTTTTCCGCGTAGATGAGGTAACCGTCGAGCGCGACACCGATCAGCGTTGAGTCAGCCATGCTCGATGAGAGCTTATTGACCGCGGCATGGTGGTGGTACACCGATACGTTGGTCGGGTGGCCCCCGTAGTTGTCAAAAGTGCTCGCTTCGGTCGAAAGGTTATCCGGCGGAGCCGCTGCATTATTGAAGATTGCCAGACCATTTGCCGTAATGCCAATCGCTACCAGACCACCCTGCGTGCTGGTTAGTGTGCCGGTCGCCAGCGTCGGCGTTGCGGGTATGGTATAGATCAGGTTCTGTGATCCGATCACATTCGTGCCCGCTGCATAGTTTGTGCCGGGCAGCGCCTCATACAATGTGCTGTTGCGGTTGCCGACCGGGCAGCTGGTCGCGCCGCTCGAGTGCGCCGAGCACCAGTAGAAGCTGTTATGGTTCGGCAGGTTGACCGATTTGAAGATATAGTTGCTGCCAGATGTGTAGGCGACCTGACACTTGAAGTTGTCGGTTGCCCAGCTCGGCAGGTCGCTGGAGATCACCGTGTTGACATTGGTGATGCAGCCGGTTGTGCCGCTCAATGTAGCGCCGGTGACGCTGATGGTCGCACTCGATGCCGATGTGCCGCAAGCTGTCTGGTTTGAGGTGCTGCCGCTACAGCTGCTCGTCGTGGTTGTTGTTGTGGATGAACTGCTGCTTGTCGTATCGCTGCTGGAACCTGAGGAGGATGCGCATGATACGAGCAAAAACAGGGTCAAGATCGTCAGTATTTTAGCTTTCATAATACTATGCAGATTTCTCCATGACAAAAACCGGACATTGTTTTCCGGCCGCGCATAATCTGCAGCCACTGGATATTTACCCAACGGCTCCTAAAGTGCTTTCCGCCGAACCCGGCTTTTTAACATAGCACGAGATGGAGGAAATAAGCCTCAGGCATACCCTCTTTTATTGTTTTGCTTTTGTGCTCACCGGTTCGGCACTCGGCGTCGTGTTTCACCGCAACCCGGTAAAATCTGCCCTTTTTCTCATTAGTTTTTTCGTCGCTTTGGCATCAACCTATGCATTGATTGGGGCCGAAATTCTGGCTACCTTGCAGGTGCTTGTTTATGTCGGCGCGATCATGGTATTGTTTTTGTTCGTGATTATGCTGATAGCCGTGCGCGAAGAGAACTTCGAAAGCCCCCTGAGCCACATTGGCCGCGCAGCGATTGTCGGGGCTCTGTCGATAGCATTTTTGATACAGGTGCTGTTGTTGCTGCAGATCAAAGTCGGCAAAGGCGATCTGAACCCGGCAGCCCAACCGATGACGGCAATAGCCGCGGGAAGACAGATGACTGAGGCCTCGCATGTGCTTTCGGTCAGCCTGTTCCGTGACTACCTCATTGCTTTCGAGCTGATTTCGTTGCTGCTGCTGGTGGCAGTGGTCGGTGCGATTATGCTGGCGAAGCGCGATCGCCGACAAATGGAGTGACCAGAATGCTCGACCTGTTATCGGTTCGCGAACTTGTCACCTTAGGCATTATACTCTTTGCAATCGGCGTGTTCGGTGTGATTACACGCCGTAACCTCATCGTCATACTCATGTCGGTTGAAATCATGCTCAATGCGGTGAATCTGCTGTTCGTGACATTTTCGCGCGGGTTCAACGATACCACCGGCCAACTCATGGTGCTGTTTGTGATGGCGGTCGCCGCGGCTGAGGCTGCGATCGGCCTTGCCCTCGTTATTGCGCTGTTCCGCAACACGCACAGCGTTATGACCGATTCGATGGAGAAGCTCAAAGACACATGAAACAAGAGTGGATTCCATACCTGCTGGTTGCAGTGCCGTTGCTGCCGCTGATTGCGGCACTTCTGAACGCCGCGGTTTTTGCCGTTTGCCAGCGCAGAACTTCGGTCACGCTGCAATACTGGGCGATTCTGATTTCGATTGCCGCCGTCCTTCTGTCTGCCGCCGCGCATGCATCGCTGATTTCGCTGCATCCGCCGTTATTGGGTGAGGGGTCGGCAACCGTGATCACGCCGCAAACTTGGCTGACCTTGCAATATCCGCTGAGACTCGATTGGGCGTTCCGCTACGATGCGCTGACCAGCATCATGGTTGCCGTCGTGCTATTCGTCGGTTTGATGGTACATATCTTCAGCGTTGGTTATCTCGCTGACCGGCGACGCGATTATGCACGCTATTTTGCCTGGTTGAGTTTCTTCATGTTCAGCATGTTGCTGCTGGTTGTCGCCGCCAACCTGTTTGTCTTCTTCGTCGGCTGGGAGGCGGTGGGGTTATCTTCATATAAACTCATTTCGTTCTATGTAGAAAAAGACGCCGCACAACGTGCAGGTCGTAAGGCATTCATCATCAACCGCATCGGCGATGCTGCATTGTTGATCGGCGTGTTTGCGATTTGGCGTGTCGCCAATACTGCGGATTTTCGTGAGATTGCCCTCGCGTTTTCGAAGGGCAGCCTTGCCGCCAACCATGCAAATTTTATTGCACTGATGATTTTTATTGCAGCCGCCGCCAAGTCAGCCCAATTACCTCTTTATACATGGTTGCCCGACGCGATGACGGGCCCGACACCTGTTTCGGCGTTAATCCACGCCGCGACGATGGTCACCGCAGGTATATTACTCATGTTGCGCCTTGAGCCCGTGTTTGTCATGGCACCGCAGGCTTCGGTTATCGTCGCTTGGACCGGAGCGCTCACCGCTCTCATTGCCGCCTTTATCGCCATTGCGCAGACCGACATCAAGAAGGTGCTCGCGTTTTCGACAGTCTCTCAGTTAGGCTTGATGGTGCTTGCCGTCGGTACGGGTGCTTATACGGCAGCATTCTTTCATCTGTTTACGCATGCTTTTTTTAAGGCAATGCTGTTTTTGTCAGCCGGTGCGGTAATTACTTATAAACACCACGAACAAAATATACGCCGCATGGGGGGCATGATTCGCTCGCATCCATTGCTGGGTCTGCTCTTCTGGATTGCTCTATCGGCGCTCGCGGGTCTTCCCGGCCTGTCGGGGTTCTTCTCCAAAGATCATATTCTCTCTGCGGCCTTTGCCTTCAAGGCGGGCGGCGGTGTACTGGGCAGCATCGCGGTGATCGTGTCTCTCTTTACTGCGTTCTACAGCTTTCGGCTGGGCATTGTCGTTTTTCATGGCTCTGCACCCGCCGGGCAGGAGCACGACGACAAGACCCATGACGCACACCATGCTCCTTCGATCTCGTTCTATTTGCCGCTGGTGCTGCTGGCAATACCTGCCGTCGTGGCGGGTTGGTTTGGCGTACCGGCGTTATTTACCGGTTATGAATCACGTTTTTTTGAATTCTTTTTTCGTAACCTGCCGGTGATGCCCGCCGAGTTCGTCAAAGCAATGCAACACCATCTCAATCATCACAGTGAGCTGCTCATTGTATCTGCCGGCATTGCCGCGGCAGTGACTGGCGTAGTCGCGGCGATTGCGTATTATGGTTTGATGCGCCGGCGCCCGGTAGCTGAAGGCGCTTACCATGCATTGCTCAGCCGGCTGAGTCTCAATAAACTGTATGTCGATGAAATCTACCACTGGCTTATCGTAGCACCATACCGGCGCATTGCCGATCGCGTCAGCGATATGGATTTTCGGGTCATACCGGCGATGTCTGACGGTATCGGCATGCTGGCGCAGGCGATCGGCGGCATGATTGCAAGGCTGCAGACGGGTGTGATCGCGCATTATGCAGCCTACGGTTTCGGCGGTATTCTCATCATTCTCTTGATTCTGTTGGGTACGGTATAAAATGATTGGTGTCTCGATACTCGCTCCTTTTATCGCCGCCATTCTCGTCTATATACTGCGCGAACGTGCGGAAAGCACTGCCGATGGTCGGCGTAATGCGCTGATCGCGATTCTGGCCACTGTCGTATCTCTGGTTTCTGCTGCGTTTATGCAGCGGCGATTTGCTGGAAATTATGCGGAGAGCCAGTTGCGCGAAGTGTGGTGGACCAGCGGTGGCTCCGGAGTCAACGTCGTTTTTGCCGTCGATGGGCTTTCGATGCCGCTTTTTCTCAGCGCCTGCCTTTTGTTTTGTATTGCGGCGATTTTTTCGCTCAATACTTTCAATCTGCAACGACCGGGTAAGACACGAACTTTCTGGACGATGTTCCTGCTGCTTGAATCAATTGTTCTCGGCGTTTTTTCCGCCTACAATTTCATAGTCTTTTTTGCCCTGTGGGAGCTGTTCTTGATTCCGCTGGTTGTGCTGATGTGGCGTTATGGTCTTGAAGACAGGCAAAAAGCAGCGACGAATTTTTTCATCTACACCTTTGTCTCGTCAGCATTCATGATCGCCGCATTTGCTGCGATAGTGTATTACGTACCGCGCGTCGGTGGCGATTTTGACCTGCGTTCGGTATTTATATCCGAAATGCCCCACCTGCAGCCAGAGAAACAACGACTGCTTTTCCTGTTTTTTATGGCAGCGTTTTTGGTGAAAATGCCGGTTTTTCCATTCCATGCATGGCTACCTTTAACGCATACGCAGGCGCCGATCGGCACGCTGCTGCTTTCGGGGCTCTTTCTGAAGCTTGGCTCTTACGGTGTGCTGCGCTTTGTAACGCCTAATTTTAACGGGGTACTCATCGAATGGGGTGGTATTTTTCTCTACCTCGGCATTGTTTCGATGTTTTACGGCGCTTTTGCCGCATTTCGGCAAAAGTCATTTCGCTACGTGATTGCTTACTCATCGCTCGCGCACATGGGACTCATACTCTCCGGTTCTCTCAGCCAGCAGGAAAATGCGGTAGCCGGGGCGATGATACAGAATGTCGGCCACAGCCTTGCCAATGCACTGTTGTTCATGATTGTCTGCATGCACCTTGCCCGCAACAAGACTGACGCCCTCGATCAAATCAGAGCACCGGCAAGCTTTGTTTACTGGGCAGCGTTTTCCATTGCGATGTTTTCCGCTATTGGAGTGCCGGGAACTATCGGTTTTCTCGGTGAAGTTCTCATCTTATACGGATTGTCTTTTAAATCATGGCTCATTGTCGCCTTTGCGACTTTGACGCTGGTGACCAGTGCGATCTACATGCTGCGACTGTTCCATAAAGTACGCGCGAACGAAGCCGACACCAGTTGGCATCCGAATCTCATAGAAAAATTCAGTATGATTGCGCTTTCGGCCACTATCATCTGGTTCGGTATTTTTCCGTCTTTTCTCGCAACATATGCACAAACGACGGCGCGCCTGCTCTCGCAAGGTGTAACGGGAGTATTACGCTGATGGGCTTGCAACTCAACGACATGTTTGCGATGGCGCCACAGCTGATTCTTGTTACCGGCGGTCTGTCTGTGCTTGTCGCACAGATGCTTGTGCGCACGCGGCGCGCGGCGATGGCTTGGCAGCTCTCGCTGATTACCCTCGTGTCGGCAGCGGTGGTCGTTGTTTTTGGACTCAGCGACGCAAATGGCGTCTTGACGGTTTTACCGCGGGCGTTCCAAGGTGTTGATACGGTATCTGCAGTCTCGGGTACCTTCCGTTATTCCACCTTCAGTGGTAATGCGGTGCTGCTATTTGTCGCGCTGGCGCTCGGTACGTTGCTCTTGATGCGCCGTTCATTGGCTGCGGCCGAAATTGATTTTGCGGAAAATTATTTTCTGTTGCTCATGAGCGTCGCCGGCTACAGCTATGCTGTCTGCGCCGAAGATTTGGTAACTTTGTTCGTAGCCATAGAACTCGGGTCATTGCCGATGCTGGTGCTCGTTGGTATGAACCGTAACGATGCGTCGGCGAATGAAGCAGCGCTTAAATATCTGTTATTGTCTGCTTTTGCCATCGCTTTTCTGCTGCTTGGTATTTCGCTGCTCTACGGCAGCAACGGTACGGTGAAACTCAAAGAACTCAAAGAGCTGGGGCCGCATTTTTTGAAGACGCGCGTCGTGACATTGGGTTACGCATTCGTTTTCGTCGGATTTCTTTTTAAGATAGCAGCTTTTCCGATGCACGCATACGTGGCCGACGTTTACGAAGGGGCGGCAACGATGTTCACGGGTTTGCTTGCTTCGCTTTCAAAAGCCGCTTCGGTATTGCTGCTGCTAAAGATCAGCCTTGGCATACATGATGGTTATCGGCAATATTTTGCTCCGCTGCTGACTGTTCTGGCAATTGCCTCCATGTTTTACGGGGCCTTTGCCTCCTTGGCCACGCAGAACCTTAAGCGTATTCTCGCCTATTCATCGATTGGTCATGCCGGCTATTTACTCTGCTTTCTTGTGGTTCCTGCATCTACCGACATCGGCATTGTCGGTATGCTCAAACAAGATGCCGGATCAGCAGTTTACCTCTACATGGTCGGCTATGCGTTTTCTGCTTTGCTCGCATTTGGCAGCATCGCCTATTTGGAAATCTCGCGTGGATCGCGTGAAGTTATCACGCTGACGTCGCTCACCAACCTGAGCGGCCGCGATAAACTGGCGGCGTGGTCACTGGCGCTCGGAGTGCTTTCTTTCATGGGTATGCCACCCCTCGCCGGTTTTTTTGGTAAATACCATCTGTTCCGTTACCTTGCTCTTTCCAATAACCTGATACTTGCCGCCGCTGCGGCGGGCGCGAGCGCTGTGGCGGTGTACGCCTACATTCGCGTGCTGAAACCGATTTTCTTTGCCGATGCCGAAAGTGCCGCAACCGATAAGAATCCGGTTTTTCCGGTAACTTATAGCGTACGGTTTGCCGTCGCATTTATGATCGTGTTGATTGGTTTTTTTGCAGCATTTTCCGGTTTTTTATACAATAGTGGCATACTTGCGATACACAAGATTTACTGATTCAAAAAGAGGAAGATATGTTCAGGAAGCTAAATAAAAGAAGATTCAGGTTTTCTACGCTCGGAGTTGCGAATCTGACACTCTTTGTTTTTCTCATCGGGGTAGCCCTGTCGCCGTTCGCTGGAACGTGCAGCGGTGGATCCCTCGCTGAGGCCGCGACAGACAATCCGCTGCTCAAATCAGAGTCTGTCCAGTTTGCTATGAAGTTTCAAGAAGCGATCCGCGAGATTTATAAAGAAGTGAATCCCGCGGTTATCCGCATCGAAACCGAACAGACCATTGAGATCAACCATCCATTTTTCAACGATCCAATGTTCCGCCGTTTCTTTCAGGTTCCCGAAGGGCAGCAGAAGCAAAAACGCGCCGGCCTTGGCTCGGGTTTTGTTATCTCACCCGATGGTTTCGCGGTCACGAACCACCATGTCGTTCAAAAAGTTGATAAGATTACGGTTAAGCTGACCAACGGAAAAGAGTATTCGGCGCGCCTGATCGGCTCAGATCCAAATTCGGATATCGCTTTGATCAAGATTGATGGGGCGAAGAATCTGAAAACCGCGCATCTCGGTGATTCGGATAAGATTGAGGTCGGTGATTTTGCCCTTGCGATTGGTAATCCGTTTGGCCTGCAATCGACGCTGACCACCGGCATTATCTCCTCAAAAGGGCAAGATGTGAATTCTGCCGACGGTGTCAGCCGCATACAGACCGATGCATCGATTAACCCAGGCAATTCCGGCGGGCCGTTACTCAATGTGCGTGGCGAAGTCATCGGTATTAACCAGATGATCTATTCGCAATCTGGCGGCAGCGTGGGCATTGGTTTTGCTATTCCGATCAACCATGCAAAGCATGTGATCGAAAAGCTCAAAGCCGGTAAAAAAATTCGTCAGGGTTATATTGGCGTTCATGTAGACCCTGAACCGAACGAAGAGAAACTCAAGCTTCTTGGTGTGCCCGGTAAAACTGGTCTCATTGTGTCGGTCGTTGTAATCGGATCACCCGCTTTCAAGGCAGGTATCGCCGCCAATGATTTTATCACCCACATCGACGGTAAGCCCGCAGAGAAATTTACCGTTTTGAAATCTGCGGTTTTGCAGAAAGGCCCCGGTGCAAGTATTGAAGTGCGTTTAATACGCCAGGGCAAAGAAATGAGCTTCACGGTAAGAATAGCGGAAGCTCCGCAGCAGCAGCAATAACGCCAATCGCTGTGACGCTAGCCAAAATGACAGCAGGTCACGCGGTTAGCGTCTATCAAGGATGGCATCTATGACGTTAACCGCGGACGTCGGTAACTCGCACACCGTCATCGGCTTATGGAAACAAGACAATCTTGCCCAGACGCTGCGTCTGGCGACAGACGCGAAGCGCACCGGAGATGAGTGGCGCATTCTGCTCACGGCATGGCTTAGTGCTGCAGGTGAAAAGCCTCAGCTTTCTCACGCATCGTTGTGTTCCGTAGTACCCGCGGCGAGTGCATCGCTCAGTGAAGCCCTGTCTGCGCTCGGCGCGAGTCAGCCTTTGTGGTTGAATTGCGATATCGCGTTGAACTTTTCATTCGACTACCCGCAGAAACAAACCGTTGGCGCCGATCGTATCGCTGATTTGATTGCCGCTTCGCATTATTTCGGCGATAACTGTGTTGTCGTCGATTTCGGCACAGCGATCACTTTTTCCGTGCTGACAAATAAAGCGTTTCAAGGCGGCGTCATCGCACCGGGAATAACCTCATCGCTCGAAGCGCTGTTCAGCTCGACGGCCAAATTGCCTAAAATTGCTTTTCACAAAACCACGGCAGGCATCGGCAAATCGACCGTCGAATCGATAGAAATCGGTGCCTACGTCGGTTGGCGGGGCATGGTACGTGAAATTCTGGCGGATATTCGTCGCGAACTGCCCGCTGAGGGTGCGGGGCACAAGATTGTCGCCACCGGCGGAATTTCCGAATCGCTCGACTTTGCAGCGGAATTTTTCGACGTAGTGGACAGAAACCTGACGCTCAAGGGATTATACCTCGCGGCGCGCGGTTTCTGAACCCGAATTCATGCGTAAGTTGCTCCGTATCTATGCACTCGACGTATACCTGTTAAAACATTTTTTGCCGGCGCTTGGCGTCGCGAGCGCATTTTTCACCTTCATCGTATTGGTTTTCTTTCTTAAAGAAACCATCAAACATGCCGTTGAAAAAAATCTCGACTTTCTCGTTATTATCGAACTGTGCTGGTATGCGCTTGGCTGGACTTTAACTCTGACGATACCGATGGCGTTTCTGCTCTCGACGATTCTGACCGTCGGCGGATTGAACTCGGACTCTGAAATTATCGCCATGCGCGCGGGGGGCATTACCTATCCACGCATTTTGCGCCCGTTCATTTTTGTCGCGGTCGTTATATTCGCCTTTCTTGTGTGGTTTTCCAATTACGTGGTTCCGGCATTTGCAGATAACATGGAAAACATGCGCAATTTTATTCTGACGACCGACCCGATTGCCGCGATACAGCCGGGGCAGTTTATAACTCTCGACAAACGCGAAAATTTTGTCCGCAAGATTTATATTGAGAAAACGGTGCGCAATGTACTCAGCAAAGGCGAAGTGCTCGAGAACATTCAGGTGCGCAAGATCAGCAACGTTCAAGGCTTGCAGCGCCTGACCGAGATTGTGATTGCGCGCGAAGGACGCAAGGTGCTCAAGCATACCCCCAACGGTGAGTGGGTGAAGGCGCTACGGCTGACCAAAGGTTATGTTTTTAGCACCGGCGCCGATGGCACATTTCAGCGCGTCGATTTTTCCGGCGGTATGTTTGATCTGAATATTCAGGAGCCTGAGAAGATCAAAAAAATGAAGCGCATCGAAGACATGGGGTCATTGACGTTGCCCCAGCTGATCGGCAGCTTTGAAACCATCAAACAGTATCCGCAGGCAGAAAAGCTGACGCGCAAGGCGGAGCTCGAAATTCACAAACGATTTGCACTCGCGTTGTCGGTTATCGTCTTTGTGCTGATCGGTTTTCCCCTCGCGGTAGTAAACCGCCGGAGCGGCAAAGGCATGGGGCTCGGTGTCTCAGTCATTTTTATTTTCATTTATTTCGGATTGTTTCTTTCGGCCGAAACATTCGCCGTCGAAAAACGCCTTTTCTCCCCGTGGTTTGCCGCTTACTTTGCCGATATCTTGATGGCTGTGGGGGCTGCATATTTCTCCCTGACGCGGTTGGCAGAGTTTTCTTTCAAAGAATGGTTCAAGCACCTGCGCAAAACCAAACCACCTGCCGAGACGACAGGGTGATTTAGCCCGAGTGCATCGCAATCATGCGCGCAAAATTCAGATAAGCTTCAGAGTTATTCTGCGTAAATTCGACGCCGTATTTCAGCAGGCGAGCATTCGCATCACCCGGTACGCTTTCGCTTTTTTTCCAGCGTATATGGCCGCGTAAATCGAGTATTTTGTCGGGATAATCTTCCGATACGATCCATACTGCCATCAACTGGTTTTCCGGATATTCGACATGCGATTGGAACGAGAGGCCGCTGCGGGAGATATCAATGAGAAAAGGCGATTCAAAGAGCTCGGTTGTGCCTATTTCGTTATTGAACGACGAGATCCACAGCTGGCTTATGCCCTGTTTGCGCGGATTCTTGCGGCGATCACGCTGCGGCTGCTCAAAGTAGGCGATGAACTTTTGTCGCAGAGTGTCGCGTTGTACAGGTTTCTGCACCAGATAGGCAATTTCACTTAGAATTTCTGAATCGAGGACACCGGGCATCTGCGGGTCATAGAGCAGAAACAACGGTACATTTTCATAACTTGTGCGAAAATGGCGCAGCGCAGATTTGAAATCCGCATCGAGCGCAGCCGGCGCGAAAATACCAAGATCGATTGCCAGTTTTGTCGCGGAATCAGGTAGTCGACGCAGCGTGGTGGCACCGAGCGCCCGCAGAATATGCTCCTCGGTTTGAGCCCCCGCGGGGGCGAACAGATAGACGTTGCGCCCGGTCAGCGGATGGAAGCGGAACCGTGCCAGTGCTTTGTCAAAGTGCGTACGGGAAAATGGTTTTTCTAAGAGTTGATCTGCCACACCAAGCAGTTCTGAGTCGATTCGGCCCCGGTCGGTAAACTCATGCAATAACAGTATGCGTACCGAAGGAAACTCCGCCTTCAGGCGCCCCAGCCGCTGCGCCAGCCCCGCCTGCGCAGCAATATGCACCAAAAGTACGGCTGCGCTGTCGTCGTTATGCGTAAAATCGTTCAACCGGTTGAGGCGTGCCACTTGCGCACCGCGTTCCGAAAGATAATCGGCAACGGCCTCAGCAACCGCAGGGGAT
>JAEUSA010000382.1 GCA_016788945.1 Leptospiraceae bacterium | reverse complement strand
CCTTACAAGGGCTTAAGCCGCGAGGCCTGCCGCAAGAAGATCGTTGAGGATTTAGAGGCAGC
This sequence comes from Leptospiraceae bacterium, assembly GCA_016788945.1. Lineage (GTDB taxonomy): Bacteria > Spirochaetota > Leptospiria > Turneriellales > Turneriellaceae > Turneriella. The sequence goes on along the minus strand of JAEUSA010000382.1, from coordinate 16,898 downwards.
GGAAATGATCGAGAAGATCGACGCGCATAAACATAGCGTCGGCCATTCGTACCGTTCCGGTGCAGTCGTCGAACCCCGGCTGTCACTACAGTGGTTCGTGAAGATTCGCCCGCTCGCTGACAAGGCCGTGAGTGCAGTCACCTCGGGTGCAACGCAGTTCTACCCCAAGCGCTGGGAGAATCTGTTTTTCGACTGGATGAACAAGATCGAAGACTGGTGCATCAGCCGGCAGTTGTGGTGGGGGCACCAGGTGCCGGCATGGTATTGCAGTGACTGCGAAGGTGTGACGGTAAGTGTCGCCGATGCGACGGAATGCGCACACTGTAAGTCCAAGAATATCAAACGGGATAAAGACGTGCTCGATACTTGGTTTTCCTCAGCACTCTGGCCATTCTCGACGCTCATGCCGCAGGAAATTGCGAAGATCGACGCCATCTGGCCCGAAGGCAAAGTACCGCAGAGCGAAGTGCTGAAAAATTTCTACCCGACTTCTACCCTTGTCACCGGCTTTGACATTATCTTCTTTTGGGTCTCGCGCATGCTGATGATGGGCATGCACTTCATGCAGAAGACGCCGTTTGAGAAAGTGATCATCCATTCTTTAGTGCGCGACGCCAACCGGCAGAAGATGTCGAAGTCAAAGGGTAACGTCGTGAATCCGCTCGAGAAGATGGATGAATATGGCACCGATGCATTTCGCTTCTTTTTGATCAGTATCATGCCCGACGGCAAAGACATTATCTATGATGAAAGCCGGCTTAAGGGCTATCAGGCTTTCTGCAATAAGATATGGAATACGGCGCGCTTCATTTTGATGAATACGCCCGACGCGTATGAGTTGCCGAAGACAGCACCGAAACTCTCGGCGATTGACGAATATGTGCTGCGCGAACTCGATGCGGCGATAGCCAAATGCGACAGCGCGCTCGAGGGTTTTTATTTTGCCGACTATGCGCTCGCGGTCTACGATTTTTTATGGAAGACGTTCTGCGACCAGTATATCGAAATGAGTAAGGTCGCACTCAAAGACGATGCGCTGCGCGATGGCGCGCTTTACACTCTCTACACCGTGTTTCGCGCGGCGCTGCGGCTGCTGCACCCCGCGATGCCGTTTATCACCGAAGAGCTTGCGAGTGTTCTGCCGGGTGGTGACACGAAGTTGCTCACCGTCTCGGCATGGCCTATGGCGGGCACGCATGCGCCTCTCACCGCGCAGGAAAACCATACCGCTGTAATGCTCGAGCTGGCGGCGAAGATTCGGCAAGTAAGGGCCGAACTTTCGGTTGAGCCGGGGGCAAAAATTACCGTTCACGTTGTTCTCGAAGATACCAAAGCGGCGGATTTCGTACGTTCTCACTCCGCCTTTTTGGTGAGCCTCGCGCGGCTCGGCGAAGTCCTGTTCGAAAAGCCTGCCGGCAAGATGATACATGCGGTACTGCGCAAAGGAGTCGAGGTTTACCTCGACCTTGCGGCTTCAATCAACATTGAACATGAAAAAGCGCGTCTCGAGAAAGAAATTGCGACGATTGAGAAGGGCAAACAGGCTGCGCAGGCAAAACTCGATAGCCCCCAATTTGCCGAGCGCGCCCCGGCCGAGCTTGTCGAGGCTGAGAAGCAGAAACTCGCAGATTATAATACCCGCCTTGACAGAGTACGGGACATGCTGTCTTCGCTCTCCTGACCATGTCAGTATTCAAAGAGCGTTCAGAACGCAAGTTTCAGGTTATTGATGATCCGGCAAAAGTTCAGGGCATGCTGCGCCAGTATGCCGCCGGCAAGGTTTACTACATCAAAGGGTTCTACGAAAAGATCGAAGTCAAGATTCTGGATAGTAAAGATCCCAATATTCTGATCGTCGATTCGCTGCGCGAGCTTGAAGGCGAGATGACTCTTTACCACACTTTCAACAAGCAGTTAGAAATTGAAGGAGCTGTTGCGGATAAGATTATTAACACGCAGTATAAATTTGCCGTCACGCGAATACGCATTGCCACGAATGAACGTAAAGCGCCGCGCCACAAAATGACATCCGACCAGGTCGTGATCAACAATATTCGTGCTGCGCGTAACACCATCAATGCTTCACTGTTTAACGTGCCGACTTCGGTGAAGATTCACCTCGAAAAATTTCAGCAACGCCTGAAAGATTTTGCCGACGACGTCAAAGTCAAAATTTTTGAGAAAGATGACGAAAAAACCGAATTGGTGCGCAAAACGAACAAGATTCTGATGATTTCTGACACGCAGGATGTCTTGTCGTATATGCCTGAAGATACGCAGGGTTTTGTTGACTATCGTGAACATCTCAATACCGAAATCGGGCATGTGATGGAAGAATACCGCAAGCGCAAGATCGTTTCTGAAATGATTGTGCCGATTATTTATCTCGCACACGACGGTTCATCGGTGCCGCTCGGTTATATACAGTTGATATCGCATGAAAAAAAATTGGGCATGGATACCGCACTCGAACTGAAAATGATGGCGTTCGAGATGGTTGACCAGATGCGCGATTCAAACACGATGCTGATCAATAAACGGCAATCCGTCGGTGATATTTCCCGGGGGGGTATGAGACTGATTTTCACCGACGCCGAACTCAAAAAGTTTCTCGTGCACCAGAAAGGCTTCAGCTTCGATGTGATTTTCAAATTGCAGCAGCCGATTACGGTTTTTACCGAAATTGTTTATACGGCAACGACGACCGAAAATGATCTCGCGATCGGCGTCAGCATCCGTGGATTTTCATCGCGCAAGGGAGAAAGCGATCGTTACCACCAATATATTGACAGCCTGAATAAGGCGACGTAGCCAAGCCCATGGGTCTTTTGGATGTCGTAAGAGCGAAACCTGATCCGATGCCGGTCATCAAGCAGACCGCGAGCGTGCTGGCCGCGGTGAAGCAGATGCTGTCGGTGCGCGAAAGCGGATTGCTCATTCTTACCCCTGGCGGCGAACTTGTCGGCATCATTACCGAAAAAGACGTCATGCGGCTTATTGCCGAACGTTATACTCAGTTAGACAAGGTTGAGGTCTGGGAAGTGATGTCGAAAAGCCTGACGACGATTGCCTCGACAGCGACAGTCGATCAAGCGTTGCAAGTTATGACCGAAAAGCACATTCACCACTTACCGCTCGTCGAAGGCAGCAAAGCAGTCGGCCTGATATCACTCGATGATATTATTTCAGCCCGCCTGAAAAAAACGGAGCACGAGGCGCAACTGCTGAAAGACTTTATCGCCCAGCAATAAAAATTACGTCGTGTACCCTGATCAGGGTACGCGACATACAATTATGCCGAAAGAAATAACCCACTGCATTCTCGCCGAACGCGCCGCGCATACTATGGCCGCTTCGCGCAATCGTTACAAAGCGAAAGTCGGTAGGGAGATCTATTTCTTATTTGAGAAGCATCCGCACCTTCTGTATTTCGGTTCTGTATCGCCTGATATTTTTTACTATGATATTCGCATGCCATGGGAGTTTCGCATTGCGCACCGCGGGCTACTCTGGGGTGAGCTGATACACGGCACCGAGGGTGAAGATTCTCTGTCGCATGTCATTGCGATGTTCGATATACTGCGCTCACCTGCACTGCAGCAATCGCTTGCGCCCGGGCGCCTGCTGACGCAAGAAGAACGCGACGCCCTCATGGCATTTGCCCTTGGCTACCTGAGCCACGTCGCGCTCGATACAATTTTGCATCCGATTGTGTACTATCTTTCGGGAAATTATTATGCCCACGATCGAGGTGAAAAACTGCGTGCCGAAGCACGCCATCGGGCAATAGAAACGATCTTTGATCTTCATAACCTTGACGCAATCGGTTCTGACGTTCGCCAGTACCGCGCGTTACAAAAAATAACCCTGCCGCCGCGCTGGCGCGACCTGACGCTCGGCTTTTATGCATTATCGCTGATAACGGCGTGGCCTGAAAAGGCTGCAAAGGAATTCGGCCGCACTGACCTCAAAAAAGGCATCAAAGTACATCCACTGTTTAAGGTGGCACTGAGGTCTTACAAAAAGCAACTGTTGTTTAACCGCATTTTTCAGAATCCACGGCTCGCCCGTTGGGGACTGACCTATAACGAGCGTAAAGCCGATTCACTGCATTTTCACAGCTCGCTGCTGTATCCGGCGCGGTCATATGCCGAATACCAGTCGCTTAACCGTGGGCAATTGTTCGATATTGCCGATCTGCGCGAGTATGCGCACCCCTTGACGAACCGTATGCAGCGTATCGATCGTGGGGCAATCAGCGCACGCATCTTTTCGCGCACGCATGCCTTTTTCCGCGCCGCATGGCTTTACACACACGGAGATATTGCGTTACCGCAGGCGCGCCGTGTGCTCAAAGGCTACAGCCTGAATAACGGGCGTGTTGGCGTTGCGACGAGTGCGATGAAATATTTCTCGCCGCTGCAAATCGACGGAAATTTTCGTTATCTGGAAGCCGCCAACAGGCAGGCGGAGACAGAATGAAAATAATACTCGGCGTCAGTGCATCGGTGGCAATCTATAAGGCATGTGATATCTGCCGTGAGCTGAGCAAGGCAGGGCACAGCATTACCGTTGCCATGACGCGTACTGCAGTCGATTGGATCAACCCCGTGCTGTTTGAAGCGTTGTCCGGGAATGAGGTGATTACCGATGCAATCGCCGGCGGCATGGCGCATATTGATATTCGTTCCGGTGCCGATCTCATGCTTATTGCACCGGCGACTGCCGATCTTGTCGCCCGCGCGGCGCAGGGTCGGGCAGATGACATCGTGACGGCGACGCTGTTAGCTTATGACGGCCCGCGCTGGCTTGCACCGGCGATGAATCCCTCGATGTACGCACATCCAGCGACGCAGGCCTCACTGGCGCAATGCCGCAGCTACGGATATCGTATTCTCGATTCTGCCGATGGTGAAGCAGTGTGCGGTGATGTCGGGCAGGGTAAAATGATGGCCGTGAGTGATATATTGGCGGCGGTCGCCGCGTTCAAACCCGCAGGGTAACTTTCGGGATTATTTCGGTTTTGCTTTTTTTGCCGCTGGTGCGGATTTTTTGGCTGTTTTTTTCTTTGCTGGTTTTTTTTCTTCGGCCGGAGTTTTTTCGGCTTCGGGAGCTCGGTTGATTTTCAACAGGTCGCGGAGGCCTTTGCGCGGGGTTTTGGCCGCGGCAGGAGCTTTTTCTGCTTTTTCTTGTTTTTGTTCAGCGGCGCGCACTTGCATTTCGATGGTATCTTGCGCTTGTTTGATCTTCTGTTGTACAATCTGGCGTATTTGCGGTGCGCGCAGCGGTTTCTCGAGTACTGGGAAATTGTAATTGCGGGCAGGCACCTGCTCGATGCGGTGCGTGAGCAGAATAAAGTCACCTTCGCTGAGCGCCGGGTATTTACGCACCGCGTGCGCGATAAAGTCAGTACCCTTCATGCTCGATTCAGTGTTCTGTTCTACAATAATCAGAAACACGCCGCCGTCATTATAGAGTTTTGGCTCGTGCGCATGTTGCCGTCTTTTTCCGGTTTGCGCGGCTTCGATTGCTGCACTGACTTCGGCCGCAGCCCCGGTAACCGGGTCGATGGCCTGACGGTTATGGAATATGCCGTGTTTATCGATCAGTGCCACTGCATCGCTGTAGCGAAAAGCGTGATTAAAGTCGAGCGGCAGGTCGCGCAGCATGACTTTGAGGCTGTCGATGAAGCTGTGGTTATCCTCAATGATAAGGACTTTGAAGGTCATTACCTCCCAAAACGGAGAATCAGACACACCGACAAGCCCGATTGTGCTTTCCGCTGCGTCGCGGACGAAGATTGTTTCCCATGATCGTGGTCACCGGAGGGGCGGGGTTCATCGGCAGCGCCGTGGTAGCCGCACTCAACGCGCAGGGCGACAGAGATATTGTGATCGTCGATAATCTGCTTGATTCGGCCAAATGGAAGAATCTTGTTTCGTTGAAATACCGCGATTACGTGCATAAATCCCAATTTCTGGCCCGCCTGCGTTCGCCCGAGATGAAAGATATCCGCGCGATTGTGCATATGGGTGCCTGCTCGTCGACGACTGAGACAGACGGCGATTACCTGATGGCGAATAACTATGCGTACACGCGTGAGATTGCCGAATTTGCGTTAGAGAAGGGAATCCGCTTTGTCTATGCTTCGAGCGCTGCAACGTATGGCGGCATCGAAAGCGGATTTGACGACGACGATGCGACGAGTCTTACCTTGAAGCCAATCAACCGTTATGGTTACTCTAAGCAGATTTTCGATGAAGTGGCAATTTCGAAAGGCTGGCAAAAGTCCATCGCCGGTTTGAAATTTTTTAACGTCTATGGCCCCAACGAATACCATAAAGGTGATATGTCGAGCGTCGTCTACAAGGCGTTCCACCAGATTTCAGAAAATGGCTTTCTCAAACTTTTTAAATCCCACCGCGCTGAATATAAAGACGGGGAGCAAAAACGCGATTTTGTCTATATAAAAGATTGTGTGGCAGTGATTCTGCAGCTGATCGATAAGCGGTCCGTAAACGGAATCTTCAACCTGGGTTCGGGCACCGCACGCAGCTGGAACGATCTCGCCGCTGCGGTGTTCAACGCCATGGGCCGCGAGAAAAAAATCGAGTATTTCGATATGCCGCAGCAGCTGATCGGTAGTTATCAATATTTTACGCAGGCGAATATGCAGAAACTCAATTCTGTGGGAATCAGCGTACAAAATACCGCACTCGAAGACGGCGTGCGTGATTATGTTCAAAACTATCTTATTCCCGGTGAGCTCAAACTGCAAGATCGCCAAAATTAACGGAGACGCAATGAATGATTTAGCAAGCAAAATTGATGGCCTGATTCGTACCGTGCCAGATTTTCCCAAACCGGGAATCCAGTTCAAAGACATAACACCCGTGCTGCAGAATGGCCCGGTGTTTAATGCCATCATCCGTGCGCTGGCAGAAAAAGTAAAGTCGGCGGGTACAACGTATATCGCCGGCATCGAGTCGAGGGGATTCATCTTCGGTTCGGCGCTGGCGCATGAACTCGGTTGCGGCTTTCTTTTGCTGAGAAAACCAGGTAAGCTGCCCTGGAAAACGCTGCGTGCAACGTATCAGCTTGAATATGGTAGCGATGCAATCGAAATGCACGAAGATGCGGTAAAAAGCGGCGATAAGGTCGTAATCATCGACGACCTGCTGGCAACCGGAGGCACTGCCACTGCGGCAGCATGCTTGCTGCGCGATGCCGGTGCCGAAGTGCTCGATGCGATGTTCGTCGTCGAACTCGAATTCTTGAACGGCCGCGATAAACTGCGGAATGCAGGCTTTCCGAGAATCGACAGCCTGCTCAAATACTGAACGCCGCAGAAATAAGAATTGCCGCATCAGTGCGGCCGCGGCTCACCGGTGTCTACATACATCTGCCTTATTGCGACGTCAAATGCGCGTACTGCGATTTTTTCTCTATCGCGAGGCGTCACGTTGATGAAGACTTCTGGTTGCGCTATCGGGATCGCCTGCTGGAAGATTTGCGTGAACAATTTGCTCTGCTTGAAGCCGATACGCCTAAACCCGTACTCGCTTCCGTCTTTTTTGGCGGCGGTACTCCTTCACGCGCACCCGCGTTTGTGATCGAGGCAGTGCTGAGCGCCATCAAGCGCAGCTTTGGCTCACAGACAAACGCGGTAGAGGTGTCGGCAGAGGCCAACCCCGAATCGCTGAACGATGAGCTCAGCCAAGCCTGGCTTGCCGCAGGGGTGAATCGGCTCAGTATCGGCATGCAGAGCCGTGACGCCGCCGTACTGAAATACCTCGGGCGGCTCTATAACGAGAAGGCATATGCAACCGTGTTGCGGCGAGTGAGAAACCTCGGTTTTGCGAATATCAACGTCGACTTTATTACCGGTGTGCCGGGACAAAGCGTTCGCAGCACCCTGCAAGATCTCGAATTCGCCGTCGAAAATGACGTCACGCATATCTCGCTCTATCAGTTGACGATTGAGCCCGCGACGCTACTCAAACAGCGTATAGAATCAGGCATGCTACAACCGCCATCGGATATCAGGCAAGTGCGACAGATGGATGCGGCGATACAATTTTTGGCGCAGCAGGGTTTTGCGCGCTACGAAATTTCTAACTTTGCGCGACCGGGAAAAACCTGTCGTCACAACCGGCTTTACTGGACTGGGCGGCCCTATCTGGGGCTCGGTGTCGCTGCGCATATGTTTACGGGCAAACGGCGTTTTTTTCATGAGCGCTCGCTCGAGAATTATCTGCGCGGTCAGGCACCGCGCCATGACAGCGGTGCAGCACTGCGTGATGACCTGATCAATGCACTGCGGCTGAAGCAACGCCTGCCACTCACACGCATACTCGGGTGTTTTGCTCCGGCATTGCATGCCCGGGTACTCGGCGAAATTCAATCTGCCGGCGAAAAGGGCTGGCTGCAAAAAAATAAACTGTGGATTGCTCTCACGGATAAAGGGCTCAAGCACACAGACAGCCTGCTGGCCAGCCTGTGGCAAATCGCGCCTGACTGAGATGGATTTTTAGTTCCACAGAATCGGCGGCCGTACGTCGACGATGTATTCTTGCACTTCGTTACTGACCTCTGAAGGCCGGTAACGGATTACGGCGCGCACATAACGTGGCATTTGGCGTCGCGTTTTGAAATCCCACGTTTCTTCATAATCGACGCCGTTATTCGAGCCTTCGACGCGAAACTCGTCAACGTATTTCAGCATCGGCACCGCAACACCACGAAACGGATTGCGCGGGTCAATGTACATGTCTTCGGCGCGGTAGAGCGTGTAATCTGGGCCCTGCAGGTCGCGCTCGACGAAATACGAAACCATGAAACTGCGCGCCTGCAGAACCGAAGGGTTCGAATTGAGCGCAGCTGACGGAAACACAAACGCGTCGAAGCGTTTGCCGCCATGCAGCTCTTTTTCGACGGTGAACAGCTGCCGCACATTGTATTTTTCAAAAATCAGATTCGAAAGATCGTAAGTCAGCGCGGTACCCAAATCGATGACCGCGGCGGATTGATTCGCGACGCGCACCTGATCATACGATAGTTTTTTTACCTGCAGGTAGACCCCCATCAGGGTAGTAAAAATAAATCCGGCAAGGCCGATCACGATCAGCAATTCGATCAGCGTAAAGCCACGGCGGCTGTTCATATGCCCAACCCTCGGTAATAATCGAGTTCGTATTTTTCCTTTTCGTTGTAGATTACCGTGACGTGAAAATGCAGCAGTTTGAAAGTAAGCCCCGTCGCACTCTTCGTCGAAGCGTTGCGTTCTTTGAAGAACTTGGCCGCTGCGCTGTTGGCGACTTCTTTGCCTGCCCCGAGTTCGTCGGCAATCTTCTGCAGATCGAGCTCTTGCTCGCGTATGACGTAGTCGAACCGGTAACCGGGCATGTTGGGAAATTCACCCTGACCGCTGTCGGTTTTGTTGAGCGCTTTGATTTCATGCATTTTTTTCTTCGCCAGCGTGATTGCCCGGTTCAGGCTGAGCGCCTTCTGCCGCATCGCCATCGCATTGACGACACTCGATATAAGTAGCCCCGTCATCATCGCGGTGACTGCCATCGCCATAAGAACCTCAATCAGCGTAAAACCTGCACGGCGTTTGCGCCGCAGATAGCGTTTTAAGCGGCCAATAAGGTTCATCGCGGTGCCAACCTCTGCCGTTCAAAACCCCTTATCGTATTCATGTGCACCGGCTGCAGGTTATAACGGGGAATATAGACATAGTTGGGGGCCGTGTCGCCGAATTGCAGTATCACCGAATCAGAATTACCCGTGGGATAAAAATGCACGTAGATAATCGGGCCGGTGAGTTCGAGGCCTGAACTGCTGAGAATTTTTGTCAGCACTGTAGGTATTTTTTGTTCGCTGTTGATCCATTTGGGTTTCGGTGCTTCTTCGGTCGCCTTCTGTTTGTCCCATTCACGGTCGGTGCGGTAGCGTTTTAAGTCTGCGAGCATCTGCAATGCCGCGTCCGGGTTCAGTTCGAGGCGGGGATCGTATTCGCGCAGGCCGAACGTCTTTTTGTCGAGATTAATTTCGAGTGTCAGCGTTTTCGCGCGTATGAGGGCCTGACGCCGTGCGTCTTGAAAGTAGCCTTCGAACGCGATATCCTGATTGCCGGACAACCGGGCCTGCATGAAGCTCGTGAGCAGATTATACGCTAACAGCAGCAGTGCTCCGCCGATCGTGAGCACGACCATCAACTCAATCAGCGTAAAGCCGCGGCTCGCGCGTATTTTCGCCGGACTTAGCACGGTGGTAGCTCGCCATAAGCCGGTCGCCGTGTCAGCGGAAATACACTTTCCGCGCTGTGCGATTTTGAGAAAAAAACCGCATGGCGCAAAAGAAAAAGGCCGCAGGTCGCACGGCACCGGCGGAAGCCGCATTACTCAAATATCCGGAAAAAATCCGGCTCACCGTCACCAGCAAGAGCGAAGCGCGCAGGCCACAGGTCAGATTTTTCACCGAAGAAGAACGCAAGTCTGTTACTGAATTACCCCCCGCGTTCAGGGCCGATGCCGGTGAAACGACCTATTTTGCCGCCGGTTTCGCCGTCGGTCTGGGTAAAATCGATAAACTCGATGCAGAAACCTTCGCCGATACAGTCGCTGCGGCGCTCAGCAAAGCCGCGACCAAGCTCGACGAATACCAGATTATTTTTGCGCGCGAGGTGCTGGAAAAAATCGGCGTGCGCATCGCACTGCGCCTCACCGCGGTGGCGCAGGCCAACGCCGAATTTCCTTCTGATCTGCTCAAGGCGGATAAAAACCGGAAAAAAGTCACGGTAAAACGCAGCGAGATTGTTGTACCGACGGCACTGATGCCTTTGGCTGAAACCGTGTTATCGTCGGCACTCATAGAAGCGCGCCACATTACGGCGATGCGGCAGACGCAGGCGCTGCCCGGTAACTATCTCACTCCGCAAACCATGGACAAGCGCACGGCCGACATCGCGGCCAAGTTCAAACTGAAACGCAAGTCGTTCGGGCAGGCCGAACTCACCCGCATGGGGGCGGGCGGCATTCTCGCCGTTTCGCAGGGCTCGGAACGCGAACCACGGCTGATTGTTCTCGAATACCGGCATCCGCAGGCGAAAAAAACGCTCGGCCTTGTCGGTAAAGGTGTGACGTTCGATACCGGCGGCATTTCGCTGAAGCCGGGCGCCGACATGCATGAGATGAAATACGACATGTCGGGTAGTGCCATGGCAGTACACGCCATCGCGGCGATCGCCGAACAGAAGTTGCCGATCAATGTTGTCTGCGCCGTGGCGATGGTCGAGAACATGCCTTCGGGTACGGCATTCAAACCAGGCGATGTCTACACGGCATTGAATGGTCAGACGATCGAAGTGCAGAATACCGATGCCGAAGGCCGGCTGATACTCGCCGACACATTGACGTATGTTCAGAAAAATTATTCATCAGACATCATTATCGATATGGCGACCCTGACCGGGGCATGCGTAATCGCGCTGGGTGATTTTTACGCCGGCATGTTTACCAATAATGAATCGGCGCGTAAAATCGTTGAATCGGCTGCCTCGCAGAGTTTAGAACCAGTTTGGCCGCTGCCGATCGGTAAGCGCTACCGCGAACTTCTGAACTCCGACATTGCCGATCTGAATAATATCGGCGGCCGCTATGGCGGCGCGTCGAGCGCCGCGGAATTTTTGCATGCTTTCATCGATGACGGGCAAATGTGGGTGCATCTCGACATTGCCGGAGTCGGAATGATCAAAAAGCCGTTCAATGTTTACACCGCGTCGGGCAGCGGTTATGGAGTGCGTCTGCTCGCCGAAGTGGCGCGGCAGCTGGTAGGGTGAAAATGAAATATAGAGCAGACATAGGCATTATTGGCGGCACGGGCGTGTACGGTGTCGAAGGCATGAAGGTCGTCGACAAGATCAGCGTGAAGACGCCGTGGGGAAAACCTTCCGATGAAATTACCATCGCTACTTTTACACCCACAGTTCAAGCCTCTGCGGGTACCTCGAATGAGGGTGAACCGCTCACTCTCGCATTCGTGCCGAGGCATGGCAAAGGCCATTTTACTCCGCCGACGAAGATTCCCGCGCGCGCGAATATCGCTGCTCTCAAATTGCTCGGCTGCGAGGCGCTGATTGCTTTTTCCGCCGTCGGTTCATTGAAAGAAGAGATTGCTCCCGGCCATTTTGTTTTGCCCGACCAGATCATCGATCGCACACGGCACCGCGGCGATACGTACTTTGACGAAGGTATTGTTGTGCACGTCTCTTTCGGCGACCCGATGGACGCGGGGCTCGCCGGTATTCTCGCACAGGCGATCCGCCAGTTATCGCTGCCGTTGCACGAAAAAGAGACACTGATCTGTATGGAAGGGCCGCAGTTTTCGACGCGCGCTGAATCAAAGATGTATAAATCGTGGGGCGGGGGCATTATCAACATGAGTGTTTTACCCGAGGCAAAACTGGCGCGCGAACTCGAGCTGCCATACCAGATGATTTGTATGGCGACCGATTACGATTCATGGCGCGAGCACGACCATGCGGTGACTGCCGACGAGATTATGGCTGTCGTGAAAAAAAATTCTGATAATGCGCAGCGCGTGCTTAAAGCTGCGTTGCCGGCGCTCGCGGCGAAAAAAGGTCAGCTGAATAACCTCAAAGGATCAGTCAAATTCGGTATTATCACCGCACCGGAAAAACGGCCAGCCAAGCTGGTAAAAAAATACAATACGGTATTGCCGGGAACATTCTGATATGTCCGCGGGCAGCTGGCCACCGAAAGATTCGGGTAAACCGCACCTCGTGATTATCGGCGGCGGCTTCGGCGGATTAACTCTCGCGCGAAAACTTCGCCGTGCGCCGGTTTATATTACCCTGATCGACAAAGCGAACCATCACCTGTTCCAGCCGCTGCTCTATCAGGTGGCCACGGCGTCACTGTCGCCGGGCCATATCGCCATGCCGCTCAGGGCGATTTTCCGTTCTCAGAAAAATGTTCGCGTGCTGATGAACCGCGTGGCAGAGATTGTTGCGGGTGAGAAAAAGGTTCGCCTTGTTTCGGGAGACGAATTTACTTACGATCGGCTGGTAATTGCCACCGGAGCGCGCCATTCATACTTTGCACATCCCGAATGGGAAAAAAATGCGCCTGGACTGAAAAGTCTTGCCGACGCGCTGCGCATCCGTCAGAAAATACTCGCAACCTTTGAAAGGGCAGAAATGCTGTTGGCCGTTGCACAGGGAAGTGCCGAGGTTCGCGCTGGCAAGGATGCCATCGATGCGCGATCCGTTGCACAGGGAAGTGCCGAGGTTCGCGCTGGCACAGACACCGCAGAGCTCAAAAAGCTGCTCACGTTCGTTATCGTCGGTGGCGGGCCTACCGGGGTCGAACTCGCCGGTTCGATTGCCGAGATAGCGCACCACACGCTGCGCAAAGAATTCCGCAGTATAGATCCGCATACGACGCGCGTGATTCTGGTTGAAGGGGGCGATCATTTGCTGATGGCGTTTCCCGGTGCGCTCGGTAAAAGTGCAGAAGAAACGCTGAAAAAGCTTGGTGTCGAGGTGCGCACGAAATCTATTGTCAAGAATGTGATGTACGACGGTGTTTACATTGGCGATGAATTGATATCGAGCGCGAATATATTTTGGGCTGCGGGTAACACCGCATCGACGGTGCTTTCGACACTCGGAACGCGGCTCGACGCTGCGGGGCGTGCGGTCGTCGGCAGCGACCTCTCGCTTTCAGAATATCCCGAAATTTCAGTGATCGGCGATGCGGCGCACTGTGTTGATCATGCCAGTGGTAAGCCGCTGCCGGGTGTTGCACCGGTGGCGATTCAGCAGGGCCAATACCTGTCGCGCAAAATTGCTGCGGAGCTCAAAGGTAAAAAAATCGGCGACTTCCGCTATTGGGACAAAGGCTCGATGGCGACGATCGGGCGGGGGCGTGCGGTGGCAAAAGTGGGCAAACTACAGTTCAGCGGTATGCTGGCCTGGCTCATGTGGTCGTTTATCCACGTACTCTATCTCGTCGGCTTTCGTAACCGGTTTGCCGTCATGGTGCTGTGGATGTACAGTTACATCACCAACAGTCGCACGGTGAGGTTGATCACATCCGATGATCTCTAAGGCACAGCGGAAGCCTGTCGCGCCGTTGGTCTTTGTCACGGCGCTAACAGTTTTTTTTCCATTTGCCTGCAGCAGCAAAGAAGTTCGTAAGACCGACGCGGTACCAGTTGCGAAAGAAAACAATAATAACGGCGACAAAATTCCCGAACTCACGTCAGAAAGTGTAACTCCGGTTGAAGTTAACGGTAATCCCGGCGGATTAAAAAGCGAACCGCCGCCGCTGAAGAAAAAGGGTAAAAAGAAACCGGGTCGTTTTCAGTTCAGCGGCGATGAGTTCATCAAGGAAAAAGGCAACAACCCTTTTGAGAAAAAAACGGATACGATCATACGCCTGCGCGGCCATGCGCGCGTCGGCTCGCGTAATGTCAGAATGTCGTCGCCGCAGATTGAAATTTATGGCGACGATGGGCATATGGCGTATGCCAAGGGACCGGTTGAGATCATCGACACGCGCAATGCCACGCGCATTACCGCAGACGAAGCGCTGTTTATCCGCAGCGAAAACCGTGCAGTGCTGCGCGGCAACGCCAAGCTGACAGCGACGGTGAAAAAGAAAAATAAACCACCGGAAAAGATTACGCTTACAGCCGCAGAGCTTGAGAGGCATTTCGATACTTCGATTTCGATTGCGCGCGGCAATGTCGTTGCAACCGGTTCAAACGCCGTGATGTACGCGAAGGCAGCAGAGTTCCATGAAACTCGCGATCTGATGCTTTCGCGCTCTGAGCCGCGCATATTTTCGCAGTCAGACCTGTTCTTAGCCGATTATATTGAGTGGGACACGGCAAAAAATATGTCTGAATTTCGCGGCCATGTGAGAGCCTATTTTTCCCGCCCGGATGATAACGAGGGCGCGCGTGAACCGGCCACTGTAAAAAAGGGCAAACAGCCTGTCGACTCAGCCGTGAAGGCCGAAGAGGGTACTCTGCTGCAAGATGTCACTCTACCGCACGGCCAGAGACTGACACTGCGCAAAAAAGTTTCGCTGGTGCGCAAGACGTATTCGGCGTTTAGCGACGAAGCCGAAGTCTATGGCTCCGGCGCAGAACTGGTGAAAGCCCGCGACCATATTGAACTGATCAACCGCGAAGAGAATACGCATTCGTTCGGCGATGTCTTTGAATGGGTGAAACTTACTGGTTATATGACGTTGTCGGCGAAAAAGGGTTCGCAGACGCGCACGCTGCTGTTAAACAAAAAATCCACCCCGACTGCAGAAATTATTGCGGCCAGCGTAACGCGTGCGAATACCAAAGCCAACCCGCAGGCGCGGGGTAACGTAAAAATCATCCAGTTCTCCCGCGAAAAAAGCGGATCACCCGTGCGCATGGGGGCTGAATGGGCAGAAATGCGGCGTGCGGAAAAAATCATCAAGCTGAACGGGAGCCCTTATGTCGAGGGCGAACTGGGCCGTATAGCGGCGCGCGATATTATACTGTACTACGAGGAGCAAAGATACGAGATGCTCGGCATCATGCCGGGTATCGTTGAAAAACGTTATAACGAACCGGGAGTCAGAGGTCAGGATGAGTGAATGCCTTTTTTGTAAGATTGCGGCGAAGCAGATTCCCGCGAAGGTCGTGTATGAAGATGATTACACACTGGCTTTTTACGATATTAATCCGCAGGCGCCGAAACATCTACTTTTGATACCCAAACTGCATCTCGAAAATATTTTAGGTCTTGCCGACGATACCGCGGCACACATGCTTGCCGCAATGCGCTGCATCGCGAGCGAGCAAGATTTTTCGCAGGGGTTCAGGGTGGTTGCCAATACCGGCGAGCAGGGCGGGCAAACGGTCTATCATCTGCACTGGCATTTGCTGTCGGGGCGGCACCTTGGCTGGCCACCCGGTTGATGGCCTCGCCGATTAATAAAACGCATAAACCTCGCCGCCGGCTCTGGCTTAAGCTTGGCGGATTATTTTTTGCCCTTACTTTCGTTTCCATTGTTGTTTTATTTTTATTGCGCATTGAAAAGTTTATCCTCGCGCGCTTGCCGAGCGAAGTTGTTCCGGAAAATCTCTCGGTATCTTTTCTGGGCAGGTCATTTGTCATGACGCGCGTGCGCATCTCCGGTCGTGCCGGCTCACCGTGCGCAGGTAAGCTGATGAGCGAAATCGGCCAGCTGACCGGCAGCTTCAGCCTGCGGCACCGTCGTCTGACTCAGATTGCGCTCAAAGATGTCCGTCTGACCAGTGACGCTTTGAAACGTGC
Organism: Leptospiraceae bacterium; assembly: GCA_016788945.1. Taxonomy (GTDB): domain Bacteria; phylum Spirochaetota; class Leptospiria; order Turneriellales; family Turneriellaceae; genus Turneriella. The sequence continues at coordinate 547 of JAEUSA010000382.1, read as the reverse complement.
CTGCCTTGTACCTCCCGCCGAGAAAGAGCGCCTGCGACTTTCGGATATCGCGATGCCTGGCGGTTTGTCCGTCAATATCGAACAACTGCAATTTCCGTTGCCCGAGTTCGGTGCCGTTGTTCTAAACAGCCGCTTTTCGCTCAGCGAACCCAAACCACAGGAAATGGCCCTGAGCGCCGAGCGCGTGCAGATGGCCAACCGCCGGCTGGTCATCGAAGCGACAGGTCTGCGCGCAGACTTTGTGCGCGGCAGCGGCGCCTATGCGTTGACCGCGGCGAATTTTTCGCTCTTTGCGCGCATTACCGAGCTGGATAAGTTACCGCGGCTGAAATCCCGTAAACTCACTGTGCTTGCGGGCGAGGCAGAAATACGTTCAAAGGTTTTGGCGAGCAGCAAAACCTGGAACGTCGACACGAAAGTGGCGCTGAAGAAAGTCAGGGTGAAAGGTGCACCGCTCTTTAAGATGCCGTTCGGTCTTTTACAGGTAACCCCCGAGAGTCTGTGGCCGATGGCCGAAGATTCCCCGGGCCTATTTGAATTCGTTTTT